>JAPOHM010000015.1 GCA_029979405.1 Methanobacteriota archaeon | reverse complement strand
GACACCAGCATCTATCCATGCATGAGCATAATTGATTGCTCCAAACGATCTAACGTAGTCACCTATCTCCATGAAATGCTTGGCATCGCTAGCATAATCATCAGCCATTCGGAGTAAAATTTGTAGCATCTCATCATCCTTTGTGCCCTTTAGGGGAATAGGAGTAGCCTTCTCCCTTGCTTTCTTGGTCAAATTTAGATAATGTTCAAGTCTTTCTCTAAGTATCGTATTATTTAATTCCAAATTAATCACCTTTGAGCCGTGCGATTAATCTATTCACATCTGACGTTCTTCCTAGCGATTGATATAGGTCAATAGCAAGTGATATTCTTCCTTCGTCTTCTGCATCGCAAGCTCGCTTGAAGATCTTTCTTCTCTCCTCCCAATCACTCGCAACCTTTGCTTCAGCAACCATTTTTTGTAATTCAATTCTTCTTAGGTTAGATAATTCAGGAGATTGCCAAATCCTAACAAGACCATCTCTTTTTACAGTAGCCATAGTGTCTGGAGCAAGTCCAATTAAGAAATCTCCCAAATCACTATTTCCAAGGCTTATTGTAACTTGTTGTGCCATTGAATGAACAGAACCTTCAATTGACAAAATCCACCAACCATCTCCGGCTTTATGTGCACTCAATGGTTCGAGAGAACGTGTATCAATTGTATCTAGACTATCCCAACCGTACGGGTGAGGAACTCCTTCCCACAACATGCCATCTGCCGATTGGAGTAGAATCTTACCTCCCTTCATGGTGCTTACCCAAGACCATACTCTATCTTCTAGCAGTCTTTGTGAATCTTCATTTGCTAACCTTGCACACCTTAATTTTCCATTTTCATCCTGCCACATTAGGTGTTCTCTATCAAACCAACCAATTAGTCTCCTAACACCACCAGCTGATAATCGCTTGATTCCACGTCCTTCTGAGCTGAAAATATGCAAATTGCCTTTCCGACAAGAAAGAACCCACCCCCCGCCAGGACGGGGTAGAATATCGCTAAAACCACCTTCAGTTGAGCGACCTTCATTTATTGGTGAGCCATCACTTACTTGTAGCAAATGGAAGCCGTGTCCGTAAAGTATTCCTATTCTTCCTGAATCATGAGATGCGCCATGAACTCTAAACGGCATTGACCTCTTCCATCTAATGTTACATTCTTCATCAAGCAGGATTATCTCTAACCCTGCTGATATTAAGAAATCATTACCTACTTCACAAGTGGTTGAGATTTGATTTGGGGCCTGCCATGACCTGAATACTGACCAACTCATGCTTCCGCCTCCATCATTCCCCATGCTATTAATTGCCCTCTAGCATCATTTGTTAATTTAAACACCCTAGATTTGCCTTTTTGTTGAACAGAAAGGATTCCTGCCCTGTACAATTTGTTGCATATTTGAGACATTCTAGGCCTCTTAATTCCTAATTGGTCTTGAAGACGGGGATCAGAGGGTGAAAACTCTCTTTGAGTCGATACTTCTACCAAAACGGCTTCGTTTTTACCTAAATTTCGTAAAATGTGAATATTCAGAGGATTGCTTTCTTTTCTCCCAATAACTGGAGTATTCAAATTCATCAACAATTGTGACAAGGTTTCAACTCCTTGGTTGTTAGGGTTAGAGAGTATTTTACCAAACAAATCTAACACTACTTGCTCAAGATTACCGTTAGATTCACCATTTGTAGAAGATTCTATCATTGGCTCATAGATTTCTTCATCGATTTGGATTTCTTCCTCAAAATGGGCTTCTTCAGAAATTTCATCTGGTTCTTCTTCCGTTATTAGGACTGCATCAGATGCTTCTGCCTGCCAAAAATCGGATTCATCCGATTGAATATCCAGTGGATTTCGTTCAGTGTTCTCATCAAATCTTGTATCGACGTGCATATTTACTCTGTTCCTGCTTACAAGGCCTCCAAATCCTCCATATGACATCGCAGGGACTGGTGGCAAATCTGAGACCATAGGCCTCCCTATGTCCTTTGTTTGTTCTTGTAGCTTCTCTAAATCTAAATCGAAATCGCTATTTTTGATATTTATCTCCACATCGGAATTTTGTTCTATATCCGTTTCGATTACAATTTTCTTTTCTTCTTCGAATTTAATCTCCCTCGGGTTATCTCTCTCAAAATCCACTATATCTCGCATCGTTCTAATGACCTTGCTCGCTTTCCCAGCGGATGCCTCAAAGACGAAATTTAGTGCTTCATCGGTTATATTCCAAGCAACATTAGAGACCTTATTTATTCTCAACTCACAAATTTCTCTTACTTCCTCTTTTGTAAATGGATCAATAACCTCAAGATGCTCAAATTTTTCAATTAGGTTTTCTTTCCATTGCGCTCTTTGATTTACAGATAGAATGACGACGACCATTGCTTTCAATCTCTCGAGAGCAGGTAATAGATTAGCAATAATATTCGCTAGTTGTTCGCCATCTGCATTAGGGTAGTCGAAGGTAATTAATGGCATACCTTCATTCGATTCTTCTGTAACAGCGACTAATCTATCTACTAATTCTTGACCATTTGAAGGGATATCAAAGTCTACGAATTTAGTATAAATCTCATCCAAAATTCTAGCGACGTGATTTTCAGTAGGATACATATCAAGATGTAGATATTTCTGAGTCTCTGAGGCTATGCACCTCATCAAAGATGTCCTGCCAGTTCCACTCTCACCAATCAATAAATTCAATCTTGCAGTCCGAGATTTAAGGAATCTAACCCAGGTAGTAGAAAGCTTTGACCTACCAACGAATAGATCCGAATTTCGAGCTTCAAGTGGTCGAGACTGAAACGGATTCTCTCTTATGGCAGGAATGCCCAATATTGGATATTCATCACTCATGGATTTAGTTGATTTTTCCGAGTATATGATGTTTCGGTGAAAAACCTGTCTTCATGTAAGCGTTATTACATGTTAATCAATCAACGGTCTGATGAAAAAAGGCTCTGTTAACGCTACGCTAACGCATTATTAACGCGTTAATTTTCGCGTTAATTAACCGATTTGTTCATCAAGTACACACTTCTGCATCTTGATAGAGGATAGGCCATGCCGGTTGATGATAGTAGACTTTCAGGCTTCTACAAATTATCTGTCGAAGAGCGTAGAGACATTGTTGCATCGCTATCTGGTTTGTCTTCACATGAAATAGAAGCTCTAGCCACTCATGGAGAATTATCTGAAGAAGCTGCTGACCACATGATTGAAAACGTAATTGGCACAATGTCGCTACCTGTTGGCATTGCGACTAACTTTGTAATCGATGAAAAAGCCTACTTGATTCCCTTTTGTGTAGAGGAATCAAGCATAGTTGCAGCCGCAAGCAATATGGCAAAGCGTTGCCTCAAAAATGGAGGATTTAGAACCTACAGCGATGATTCGATAATGATTGCACAAATACAGGTTCTAGACCTGGATGACCCTGAAAAGGCTTCTGAATCAATAAAGACTGCGAAATATGAATTAATTTCAGCCTGCAATTCTGTTGAATCCACCATGATTAGACTGGGAGGAGGATGTAAGGACATAGAAGTAAAGATCATTGATTCTTTGCTGGGTAAAATGTTAGTTATTCACTTGCTTGTCGATACAAAAGATGCAATGGGAGCTAACGCAGTCAATTCTATGGCTGAACGAATAACCACAAAAGTCGAAGAAATTACATCTGGCCGCGTACATTTACGAATTCTGTCGAATCTTGCATCCCACCGATTGGCTAAAGTTGAGGCCAAATTTACACCTGAAGAAATGTCGGATGACGGGAGTAGAGAAAAAGGAATTCAGGTGATAAAAGGTATTCTCGAAGCGCATCACTTTGCTATGGCAGACCCATATCGTGCGGCAACGCACAATAAAGGTGTAATGAATGCAATAAGCGCTATTGCAATGGCTTGTGGGCAGGATTGGAGAGCAATCGAAGCTGGATGTCATGCCTGGGCATCAGTGGAAACTGGAACATACACCTCTATGACGAGATGGGAGAAAGATGAACATTGGAATTTGATTGGGAAAATTGAGACTCCAATGGCAGTTGGTATTGTTGGAGGCGCATCTAAGGTCCATCCTGCAGCAAAAGCAAATCTCTCTATTTTAGGCGTGGAATCTGCAAAAGAATTGGCAGGAATAATGGCAGCTGCAGGTCTTGCCCAGAATCTAGGTGCAATGCGTGCATTGGCAACAAGTGGCATCCAAGCGGGTCACATGAAATTACATGCCAAGAATATGGCAGTAAGCGCTGGTGCAAAGGGTGATGAAATAGAGAGAGTTGCAAACATCGTAAATTCTTCCAATAAACAAGTAACTCAGCAACTGGTCGAGGACACATTAAAGATGATTAGAAATCAAGGATGAATCTCATTCTTCATCATCAACGTTTAGAGTTGTTTGGATACTACCATCCTCTTCAACTTCCCTCAAGGCAAGGGTATCTTCCATTCCCTTCAACACCCCAGAGGTATGCACCATTTCTCTGAACCATTCTCTTACCTTCTTTCGGTCTGTATGCGGACAACCAAACAATTCTGAAAAACGACGTGTTGTGGTCAACCTCCTAGTATTGCCATCACGTCTACGATTAATTAGGCCTGACTGTGCTAATTCTCGTATGTGGTCATATGCCTTTGGCCCTAAAAGTTCCACTAGCCTCGATTGTGGCATAGGTTGGAGGTAGGCAATCAGCGATGCTGCTTTCAACAATTTTGGTGGTAAATCAGACTTAGTTTCCTTGGGAAGATGATCCGCAATACTCGGCTTCACCTCTATAGCCCATTTACCGCCGATTTCGACAACCTGTAAACTTCCTCCTTTCCTTCTTTTGATAGTAGCTTGCAAATTGTTTAATGATTCCAAGACCTCTTCTTCTTCATATCCTAAAACCTCAGAAAATTCAGTTGGACTGAGAGATTTTCCCGCACTGAACATGGTTGCTTCAAGGAGTGTTTCAAGTGGTATTTCGCTCATGTAATCAAATCCTTACTCGACCAGCCAATCATCAGGGTTCTCTGATTCCGATGCTTCTTTAAGCTTTGCAATTTCTTCTTCTTCAGCCGCGATTCTTGCTCGTTCTGCAAGTCTTGCAGCGTGCCTCATTGATTCTGTTTCTTCTGATTTCAATGCCTCTGATTCGTCATCAAACAACTTTGATGCAAATTCCGTGACCTCATCGAAGGTTTTTGCATTTGGCCACCTGTCTTCTATGAGGATTGGATCTTCTGGTCCATCTTGACTTATCCAAGCATATCCTCTGTGTGTCAAAAATAATCCCGCAACAAATGATGTTATTTTCGATTCAACTTCATACCCCTCAGGTATTTCACCGAATTCATCGAGCAGAATTTTGGATAATTTTGAGGTTACTTCACTTATCGGAACTGTGTTAGATTTCATCGAAGACATTACATCTCTCATCGCATTCCAACAACGCCGAATGTCGCCTTCCATGTCTTCATTGTGCATCCTCGCACCGACATTATCAATCATATTCTTCAATTCCTCGGCATGAGATTTTCTATATTCTTCCTTAGCCTTGAATATCTCAGCTTCATCACATGCGTCTTTTAGCGCTGAAAGCAATTCTCCCAATGTAGATGGCCTACCTTCATCCCTTCTCACTCTCTCACCAAAGAAAGACGGTAGAATGCCATCTGCCGCACCCTCAAGAACTGCAGTTGTGAACATAAATTCTTGATCATCATACTCTGTTTCCCAGCCAAAATCTGAAAATTCATCATACTCTTCATATTCTATCGCTGTTACTTTATCCAACAAAGTCGATGCTTGCTGGTTCAGAACTTCCCATGATAGGCGTATTAGTCGTCCGCAAGCTGGTAAATCTAAGCTCTTAGCCTCTTTTCTCACCCTTTCTGTAAATAGTTTAAGGAATGCAGACAGGTCAATATTCCAGGGATCCATATCTTCCTCTTTTACAAGAGACAATACCAGTGCTACAGACCTATCAAATGGGTCAGAAAGGACTTGATGTTCTGCTTCTTCTTCCTGTGCAATCCTCATAACACGGTCAGCGTATCTTTCTGCTTCAGAAAGATCTTCATCATTGCTAACCAATTGGTCGAGTATGTCCTGCCTCAGAAACCAATTATCAAGTAAGGATTGTTGCAATTCTAAACCTCCTTATCTTCCTCGATTTCTTCTAATTCTACTTCCACATCATCTTCTAGTAGTTGTGATACTATGTCCTGTCTTTCTTGAATATCTTCAGACAATTCTTCTGCCCTTTCTGCCAAAGATGCGAACGCATTTTCGGATTCATCATCCATTTCGGTTTCTTCCTCTTTGATATGCTTAAGCAGACCCCCTAGACTTTTAGGAGCAGGTAGAGGTTCGGGAACCTCAGGCATATCGACTTCCATAGCCCTTGCTTCTTCAATACGTGAGTGGTTCTTGTCGGCTGCTTCAGATGCTTCTTTCTCTGCTTGCTCTCCTAATTCGATTGCACGTGCCCTATCGAAATCTACAATTCTTCTTGAACATCCATCTCCACCGTGTGTGATACCTATATGGTGGTCGGCTAACTCAAGAGATACTTTTCTCAAAGTCACCATAATGAACTGTGCGGCCTCGCTTCTATTACGGCATTCCTTAGCGATTAATTTTGAATTAGGTACATCCAGGTTCTGGTCTACTTCGTCAAAGTAGTAGAAAGGACTCGGATCGTGGTCCTGTATGGCGAAAATGAGTGACAATGATGCCATTGATTTCTCCCCGCCTGAGAGCGCTTGCAATCTTGACTTATTCGATTTACCACGTGGCTGAGCCCACATATCAAGACCGCCTTTGAATGGTTCGTCTGGATTTTCAAGGAATAATTCACCTCTACCGCCATTTGAAAGTCTGTTATAGACAACCTTGAAGTTTTCATTAACTTCTCTCAATGTTGCTACTAATCTTGCCTTTCTTTGAGATTCGAGTTTCTCTGCAATGTCGATTAATTTCTTTCTTCTGGCTTGCAGTGTTTTGAAGTCATCCTTCATCTCATCCAATCTTTCTTTACAAGCATCATATTGCTCGATTGCAAGCATATTGAAATCTCCAAAAGAATCTAATTTCTTCCTTAATTTGGTCATTGCTCTTTCAGCATCTGAAATATTTGGAAGTTCTGCGTCATCATCGACAACCGGAATATCTTCCTCGGCCATTTCAGCCAATATTTCAACGAGGGCTTGTTCCTTAATCGCTATACTGCGTGTAACATCATCGGCGAGACTTCTTTTATTGATAGCCTCGCTTACACTTGAATTGGTTTTAGCACGAAGTTCTGCTCTTTCGTCAATTAATTCATTTCTCTCAACGTCTAATCCTTTGTGTTCAGCGAGTAGGCTCGAGAATTCTTCTTCCTTCTCTTCCAGTTTCTTAGTATCTATTTCTATAGACTCTCTGCAGGTTTTTATCAACAGTTCTCTTCCTGCCATGTCACCTTGTATTTCATCTGCTCTTGCTGTAATTGAATCGAGCATAGAATTGAGCATTTTTGTCTTATCGTCACCACTTTCTATCAAAATAGATGCTTTGTTTGCAATTCCTTCAGCCTCCATTCTCTTTGATTGAGCTTCGAATAATTGCTTTTGGATCGACTCCGGTGATGAGTTTGTAAGTTCTAATTCTGCTTGTTCTTTAGCAGACTCGGCTTCAATTAACTGCTTTTTACAAACTTCATAAGCAGACTGTTTCATTGCGTGCTGAGAATCTAAATCATCCAACCTATTTCGCAATTGATTAGATTTCCCTTTAGCCTTGACGAGAACTTTCTTTGCACCTTCCAATTCTCCTTTCAGTAGTCCTAATTTTTGTGATTCGTCGTTGTTGGCTAAAGCATTGATTTTGCCTCTTATTTCGCTTTGTTGGGTTCTAGCTTCCCTTAGAGCGGCACTTACTGTTTCGGATAACAGAGATAATCGGTTAACTTCGCCTACCAATTTCTCAACTTCGTTTGCCCCCTGGATCTTTCCTCCAAAACCGGTCTTCATCTTCTGCTTGGCCCCACCAACCATTGCGCCACCGGGTTCTGTAACCTCTCCGCGTAATGTAACGAGACGAACTCCGCCCATTAGCGACCTTGCAGTATTCATGTTGTCTACAACAAGGGTGTTTCTAAGAGCATAGGCAACCGCTGTTGATATTCTAGGATCGTAATCTAACAATTCATGGGCAAACCCGAGAACTCCTGGTTTTCTTGAAACCATTGTGGCCTTACCTGATGCTCTGTTTGATTGGATTTTGTTGAGTGGCAAAAACGTTGCACGGCCGAGTTTATTGTTCCTTAGATAAGCCATTGCTTCTACGGCGATTTGGTCGTTTTCAACAACAACTGAATTCATTCCATTTCCTACCGCTGTAACAAGTGCATCCTCATGCGATTGGTCTCTTGGGGCACATAACTCCCCAATTGTCCCCAATATGCCGGATAAATCCCCTCTATCTCTTGCAGCCATAACCGCTGCAGCCCCAGGAGCCATACCATTATTGCCAGACTTTTTCTCCAATTCGATTCTTGCATCGGATAAGTCCCTATTCGCTTGCTTGAATTTCCTTTCTACCGCATTTGCTTCTTCAAGTAGCTTCTTTTCTGCGGATTGTGCTGCAATCAAGTCTTCAGCGAGTTTGGTTCGGTCGGTAGTTCCTGCCGACCCACCATAATCCTCTATCTGTAATTCTATGTCATCAAGATTGAGTTGAGCATCTGCTTCTTCCTCTTCAGCTTCTGACAATTGCTTTGCGATGATTTCCGCTTCATTTGAGATTTTTTCAACCTCAAGATTTGCTTCATGGAGCGCAGTTTGACATTTTTCGAAGAAGGCTTTTGCCTCACTAACGGCTTTGGACAATTTTGCCGTTTCAGAACCTGATGATTCCAAAGATTCCCTAATCGATTCTTCCTCTTCCTCTAGGGACTTCAAAATAGCAAGACTCTCTTCCAAATCACCTTTTGCAGATTTTAATGACTCTATATGTTGATTTAGATCATTTTTTGCATCACCTATCTTCTCCTCGAGCTCCTCGAGTTGTTCGTTTGCAAACACATCTGCATTTTCAGCAGTCTCGATTTTGTCGCTATTTCGGTCTATTGACAATTGCAATTGCCTAATTTCTTCAGTTAATCCTGAATTCTCCCCTCCCATGACCGCATCTATTTGAGTTTGTAATTCTCCGATTTTATCATCTAAAGCAAGCAATTCTTTCTCGGCACTCGTAACTGATTCATCTAGCAAAGTCGCCTCCGAAAGTAAACGCGTTCTTTCATTTATTTGGAATTCTATTTCACCTTTAGAAGTCAGATATTTTGTTTGATAGAGCACGATATTTGCTTCATCGAACGCCTCTTTTGTTGACTTTGCCTGCTCAGCAACCTTCTTTTCTGATTCAAGAGTTTTCAGCCTAACTTTCTGTTCTTCCTCCACGAGTGATATCCTTTCTATGAAATCTTCAACTTGTAGCCTCTGCTTATCAGCTTTTTTGATTTCGTCATCATAAGAAGTTACACCTGCTACAGAGTCCAAGACCTTTCTTCTTTCTACTGAAGTCATTGAAGATAATCGGGTCACATCGCCCTGTAGAACGATATTGTAGCCATCTGGTCTCGCGTTTGCTTGCCCGAGTAATCTATGGAATGCCTTTTGGTTGGTTTCTTCTCCATTTAGCAAATATGTCGAGTTTACATTGTTTGATTTTGTCAAGCGGACCTCACGTGTCATTCTAACTTCGTCTGAATCGATTTGAAGTCTTCTTCTACCATTAGACAATAGTGGATTCGCAAAAACCAATGTCACTTTTGCATTTCTTGCCGGCCTGTTGGATTTGCCTCCATTAAAGATCAAATCTTTTGAATTTTGAGCCCTCAAAACCTTGGAAGAACGTGCACCAAGGACGAATTGGATTGCGTCGCCACAATTCGATTTCCCAGAACCATTTGGCCCAGTTATTGCTGTGAAACCTCTATCGAACGGTATCACAGCTTCGCCTTTGAACGACTTGAAGTTTTCCACTTCTAATTGTTTTAGATACATCCCTATCCCTCAAATCAAGATACTACGCTCTTGACCTCAAATCGCTCAGGGGACGATAGGGGTCTTGAAGGTTACGAATATCTCAAGAGAAAGATGTCGTTTATTGAATAGTGTAATTCAAGCCGAATACAACGATTAGGCGATGAATCCTTTTCGATTACATCCCGCACATCCTTCTCCGTTACACAAATGACAAGTTCTCTTGTTTTCTCCTGCGAATTCATCATGTGAACCCGCCTCGAACTTATCCTCGTATTGGGACAAACCTTGGTCCTTCCACAAATCACCAATTGTATTGTACTTGTACGATTTTTTCCTGCGCTTTTTCTCGAGATCTCCGAAAGAACCACCGGCGGCGTATGCTGCATCTAATTGGTGATGAGTGACATTCTGATTTCTCTTCGATTGCTTCTTTGCATTATTTTCATAGTCAATACCATACTTCGGACCTCTAATCAAAAATATTCCAATCGCAAAAATTCCTATTTGAACTGCTATTGCAGGAGCAGGGAAAGGGAGTAAAATTGCTATTTCTTCAGATGAGGTTCCGGGTAATTTATCAAATCTATCTGCGACTGCAAGACCGCAAAGAACAATTCCTGAAACGATTGCTAAACGTCTAATTCTCATCGCCCACCTTCCTTTACGTGGCCATCTTAAAAAGGTAGACAGGAATAGAATTCCACCCTCTGCTAACAATAGCAAATCAGGTCCATCCCACACTCCGATGGAAGTAACGCATTCGTTAATGTTACCGTCATCTAAGTCTTTTTGGATTTCCTCAGAGTTACAACCTGGGTCAGCGGCTCTTGCTAAAATTAATTTTTGAGGAGGGTCTAACTGCATGAGAGCCCCAAATTCTACGTTTGCTATTGCAGCGATTATCATCACCAACCCTGCAATGGCAGAGAATTTCTTCAATAGCCCCATATCCATACTGAAAGGTAACAATCACTTATTGATGTCGGAATAATAGAGTAGGCACCTTTGAAAATAGATGGCTTCTCGCAAGGCTGACCATAATGTCAAAAGTCGTCATAATTGGAAGTGGCATTGCCGGCCTTTTTGCTGCGTTGAAGCTTAGTGAAGCAGGCCATGATGTGACTATTATTACCAAAGAAAGGTCAGTAGATTCATCCACTAATTGGGCGCAAGGCGGCATTGCTGGGATATTAGACAAAACCGATGGCCCAGGAATGGAATTACACATCAATGATACACTCTCATCGGGAGATGGAATTTGTGATGAATCTGTTGTGAGATGTGTTGTAGAGGAGGCAGGGGATAGAATCAGGGACTTACTTTCATACGGGGTGGATTTCCAAAAAGAAGGAGAAGAATATCATCTCGTGAAAGAAGGTGGCCATTCAGCACGACGTATTTTACATGCTAAAGATGCAACTGGGGCTGAAATCGAAAGAGCCCTTACAAATTCAGTTTTGAATAAATCAAATATTGAGATTAAGGAATATTGCCTCGGAGTAGACTTGATTCAAAGAACACATGGAAATCCAAAGGATGGAATCAAAGGTATTTGGTGTCTCGATTTGGAATTAGGAAATATGATATCACTTTATGCAGATGCTGTCTTGATAGCAACTGGTGGTTGCGGACAACTATGGGAAAAGACAACTAATCCAAAAGTTGCAAGTGGAGATGGGCTCGCTATGGCGGTTCGTGCTGGTGCATGTAGCAAGGACATGGCGTTTTTCCAATTTCATCCCACAGCATTGATGGCCGGTAACGAAAAGCCGTTTCTGATTACTGAAGCCCTGAGGGGAGAGGGCGGAATCATACTTGATGATGAAGGATTAGAAGAGTACAAAAACAAAGGTGGGAACCCAGAAAATTATTCATTTACTTTGAGATATTCAAAACTTGGAAGTTTGGCTACAAGAGATGTAGTCGCACGTTCTTGTGACCAAAGAATGAAAATAACCGGTGCGAAAAACGTGTGGTTGGTCACTGACCATCTATCGAAAGATATGCTATTAAGCAACTTCCCTACAATTGAAAATCGACTTAATAAATTTGGGTTATCATTGGGAGACGACCCACTTCCAGTAGCACCAGCCGCTCACTACATGGTTGGCGGATTGAAGGTAAACATACAAGGCCAAGTAATGATGGAGAACGATGAATCCATTCCTGGATTATACGGAATTGGAGAAGTCGCCTGTACAGGAATGCATGGAGCAAATAGACTTGCATCAAATAGCCTAATCGAAGCCGTAGTATTTGCCAATAGAGCAGCCCTACATTTTATAGAAAATGTAATCGATTCAACTGAAGATATCCCCAAGTGGAGAGCGGATGGGATGCAAGAATTGATTGAACATGCTCCGCTGGTAAGAGATTTGGAAACCCTGAGAAAAACCATGACTCATGATGTGGGAATAGTGAGATCATTCAGTCGATTAGAAAGAGCAAAAAGAATGCTTGGATTATTGACAAAAGAAGTTGACTTGATCTGGAGAACAAGCATTCCAACAAGAGAACTTGTGGAGATAAGAAACCTAGTTCTTGTTGCAACCCACATCACTGAAGACGCACTGTTGCGAAAAGAAAACAAGGGCTTGCACTACAATATAGACCTCATTTGAGAGATTTTATTTGACTAAGGAGCATAGAATTTAATGGTGTTGGAACACCTAACTTTTCGCCACGTAGAACTACTTGGCCGCATAAGAAATCGATTTCAGTGTCTTTCCCGGATTTTACATCAGATAACATTGAACATATGTTTTCCGAAGTATCTGAAATAACCTTGTGCAAGTTTTCGATTAATTGGATGTCATTTGCCACCATTACACCTGACAGGCGTGCAATATTTGCTGCTTCTAACATTATTGATTCACATTGGGACAATAACGGTTCTTTTGCTAGTTCACCGTTTCTTACTCCACACATTGCTGCTATCGGATTTATTGCAACATTGATTAGAAGTTTGTTCCACAAGATTTCATCCGGCTTTACGAAGAATTCAGGAGAAAGGCAATTGAGTGATGAAACGAATTCCTGACCCGCATTTCCTGAGATTTCCAGTTTTCCTTTTGAGACCCAAATAATCTTACCAGGCTCAATTTTAGTAACCGCGTTTGTAGTAACCCCAACTGCAGATTTCTCGAAAAAGTAATCGTGAAGGATTTCTAAATTACCTATTCCATTTTGAAGGGATAGAACAGGCCCTTTAGTAAAAAAATTAGCGATTTTACAGAGATTGGAAGTATCTTTTGATTTTCCAGTAATGATTGCTTGGTCGTAATAGTTTTCCAATTCTGGTGGTTTCTCTATTTCATCCAAACTCACAAACCACTCATCAGGAGAAATTATTCTATTCCAGATTCCAGTAATATGTAAGCCATTCAAAGCCATCTCGGCGCCATGCTGGCCTCTAGCATGAATCAAAACTTCATTTCCATCTTCGACGAGTTTCGCAGCAATAAGGCTTCCAATAGCTCCTCCGCCTATTACAGCGATCCTCATTATCACACCTCATGGTTTACCAAATGAAGTATTACATCTCCTTCATCTAATTCAAGCCAAACAAATGACGTACCTGTTTCAGGAGCGATTGCAGATATGTCCTCAGTAGAGTTTGAAGGAATTACAATCGTGTTTGAAATTTGCCACTGTTCTCCATTTCCATCGAATTCTATGTTTATCGTTAAATTGTCATCAGTTGGATTATTTATCACAATTGAATCATTTTCAACTATTACATTTCCAATCCAATCGTGAGATAGATTACCATCTTTCATCAATAACAATTCAGGTCCTTCACGAACGTGATATACTTCTGGTAAATAATCATCTGAGCACACTGATATCTCGGTATTTGGCTCTACAAGTAGTAGGATAGTTCCTGCTTCATTGTATTCTGCAAATTGTAAAACTCTCATGTCCCAAATCGTAGTATTGTTTACTATTGTGGAGGGAGGAGTTACGACTCCAATATCTTCGCAAGTCCCGTTGTAATTTGAACCCATTACAGAGAATGGGAATAATGATTCAGCCGAATCAAGGATTATTCCGGCCTGAGGGATTGAAACGAAACGAGACGCTTCATAACCGCTTACAAATGTATGATTATCTATCGAAAATTGTAGTTCTGATGCCCATACCATGTTGTCACCTGACAAACCGTCTAAACAGAGTTGATTTACACCTTTAGTAACGGTATAATTATTGTTG
>JAPOHM010000009.1 GCA_029979405.1 Methanobacteriota archaeon | reverse complement strand
GCCCTCTCCGTAGCGATTGTCGCCATACCCGTCACCGTCAGAATCCATCCACTGGTCTGGATTGTCAATGAATGCATCAGAATCATTTCCATCTGGATTATCGCCATAACCATCACCGTCAGTATCTGCCCACTGGCTTCCATCATCAGGGAAGTAATCCGGGTTGTTGCCATTGATATCGTCCCCATATCCGTCTCCGTCACTGTCAAGCGTTTGTGTAGAGTCTTCTGGGAAATCGTCTTGACTATCCGTAACTGAATCACCGTCGGTATCAACATCGAATAGTCTCACCTTGGAAGAAGAAGAGAATGTTGAGATTACATACAACTCTCCTCCGACTCCATAACTTGCAATCAAAACCCTTCCTGCTGCGGAGAAGTCTTCTATTTCTGTAAAGTTCGTGTCGTCGATAATGTGAAGTTTTCCATTTTGAGTGCCGACCAGTATCTTATTTTCATCAGCCATTGTAATCGATAATATATTCTGACCACTGTCTATTGTCAATTGCTCCATTGACCAATCATCAAAATCATATCTGAAAAGGTCGCCATTAGCACAACCAACGAGAATATTGCCGTTTCCGTCATTAATTATCTTGGTTGGATAAGATGTAAAGTCCGATAAGGTTTCGAGTACGGTTCCATTTTGGTCTGAAACTTTAACTAAATTATCACGGCCTCCTGTGACAATTCTATTATCTGATATTAGAGCGATTGTGGTTAGAGCTGTATTGTGCGATTCTGTATATTTACCAGTTAGTCCATCTGGGCCGTATTCTTTCGCTCTCCTTTCCCCGCCAAAGTGTGCCAGCCAAAGGTCACCTTGGGCATCCCACAATGCGTAATCAACCGTATTAGTCGAGTTTAGAGTACGACTTACTGTCTTTTGTTGTAGGTTTACAACGAAGGCTCCTCCTGGGTTTGCAATGGCGACCAAACTACCTGAATTATCAACTGTTGCAGAATTGACTGGTGTGTTTAGTTCAACTGACCACTGGGTGATTAATTCACCACTTCCCCAGAAGTGTTCAGAAAGGTTACCTTCATCGGTCAATGTCAAAATTGTGGAGGAGGATGTAAACGAAACGTGAACAAATTTGTCTTCTATGGTATCTACTATTCCTACATCGATAAGATTTGGTTCAGCATTAGAAACCGGAATTGACGGCATCAGAATTAATACCAATGCTACTGCAAACCACTTTCTCATGAGATGCCCGTGACATATGTTACCTATGAAACGCTCGGCATACTGAATCTTTTAAATGTCTGAAGAATAATCATTCATCTGTTTGCTCATCGACTTCCGTGACCGGTTTAAGGGTCTTAATAGGGGTTAACGTAGCAACCTTTGGTTGTAGTTTTACAGTCGGCTTTTGACTAGGAGCTGAACTTGGTGGACCTCCACGCTTTACCGGTTGTAATTTTGTTAGTTTAACAGGTTTCAGAACTGGCAAATTTTCAGGCTCTGCTTGAACATCTTCTATCTCTGGAATAACTACCTCTGTAGTAACTTGGACATCTTCAACAACGGGGACTACTACCTCTGGAGCAGATTGAACTTCCTCTACTTCAGGAGTCGTTACTTCTGGTTCTGCTTCAAGTGGCTTTTCAACTTCCTTCACAATTAATTTCTTAATTGGGGTTAGAGTTGTTGTTACTGGTTGTGGTTCAATCTCTTGAACCTGAGGCTCTACTTCAACTACATCGAGATCCTCGATTTCCTCTAAGTCTTCCTCTAGAAGGTCATCCATGGATTCAATCTCTGGTTCCGGGATTTCCACTATTTCTGGCTCTTCCTCAGTTTCTAACACCGGAGAAATTCCAGAAATATCCAGCTTTGGAGCAGTTACAACAGGTGCCTTTACAGTGACTGGTTCAGGTTGTACTTCCTCGACTTTCGGAGCTAGCGAAGGAGGGGTTAGGGATGGCATCTTCACAACCGAAGGTGCGATTGTTCCTTCAGCAACTGGTGGTTCCGAATCTGTATCAGGAACAACAGGTTGTATAGGTTGTCTTACCATCTTAGGCGCGATTGGTTTTGGTAAGGCTGATTCTGGAATTACGGGACCTCCAAGTGGTGCCTTAACCGGCTTGACAAGCGGAGTTGTTCCGCTGAGTGATTTAGCCGAAGATTGAGGAGCCCTCATTCCTGCAAGTCCCATCGAAGGTGTGTGTTGAGCCGCTGCTTGAGCGAGGGCGCCACGCATTGGGCGACCAGCTGACGAACCTAATAGGCCAGGCCTTGCTCCCATTGCACTCGGGTCGGTTTCCATTTGTTCTGGAGACTGAGTTGCCTGTCCGGAAATCGCTTGTAACCAAGATTGGCGCTTTTCTGCTCTGTTATCTTGGGATTTCAAGTTATCAAACTCATCCTGTTGTTGAGCAAGTCTTGCTTCATCCGCATCGATTTCTGATTGGACCTTGCCTTCAATGGTCTCGCGCATCTTTTGCTCGGCCATTATCTTGAAGTCATCCATTTGTTTGGTTAATGATGACAAGCGATCTCTGATTTCTGCTCTCTTTACTCCTAATTGAGCCTCGATTTCTGCTCGGATATTTGCTTCTCTCTTTCTGACCTCTATCAGAGCCTTGTTGCGCATAATCTCTTCTCTCTTGTCGAGCTGTCTCTCCAACTGAGTTGCGACTTCTTCTTCCTTCTTCGAACGGAATTCTGCAAGTCTTTCTTCCATTTCTGCTTCTAATTCCAACACGGTCTCTTCTTTCAGTAAGTCGAGGTCGGTTTCATGAGTGATTCTTTCATTACGTAGCCTTGCATCAATTTCAGACATTATGGCCTTCCTTGCAGCTGCTTCTCGTGCCTGGAATTCCAATTCTAACCTTTCTGACCAATCTTCTTTCTTAGCGTCGTAACGCTTGTTCAACTGGTCGTGTAACTCGGCTTCTCTTTCATACCTGAATCTTGCAAGTTTGTTTTGGATTTCCGATTCTCGTGAATTTCTGTAGGATTGGAATTCTCTATCCAGTCTTGCTTCTAATTCAGCCTCAATCTCAGATTCAAGAGATCTGGAAATATCGTCAACTGCTTTAGTGAATGTGATGTCATATTTGTCTCGTAATCTATTCTTCCTTTCAACGAGTTTTTCTGCGTATTTTGATTCCATCTGTTTTTGGACCTCTGCACGCAGTTCCTCTTTTCGCTTAGTAACTGCAAGTTCAACATCTTGCCGAAGTTTCTCTTCGAGGTCTCTTGTTTCCGCAGAAAGTCTTGTCTCAAGTTCATCTTGAATCGAAGCCGCGATGTCTTCCTCCAAACGAAGACTGCGTCTTTCGTATTCAGCCCTCATAGTAGCTTCTCTTTGTTTTAGTCTGAGTTTCAGTTGCTGTTCCAATCTTGCACGTATTCCCCTGCGCAAAGATTCTTCTCTTTC
Source organism: Methanobacteriota archaeon (assembly GCA_029979405.1). Next base: position 14,130 of record JAPOHM010000009.1, on the reverse strand, counting down.
TGCTAATTTTTGGGTTTGAATCTCTTCAAGACGGGCTACTTCTCTTGATTCCATCTCTTTGAATCTCGATTCCATTTCTAACCTGATGGTATCTTCTAATTCCTGAATCTTCTTCTGTAACGATTTGCTGAATTCGATTTCAAGCCTTTCTTTCTGGAACGATAGGCGATTGCGGTGTTCATCAGAAAGTTGGCTCTCAAGTTGAGAAATAATCGTTGTTTTGTGTTCCTCCAAGCGCCGTGATTTTTCAATCTCAAGTGTGTCCTGAAGCGCTTCAATCTCCCTTTCCAAACGCTTCTCATGCATCTCCCTTAGACGAATTTCCTCTCTGGTCAATGATTCAGATTCTAATTGCGAGATTTCCTCTTCTATCTGAGTTCTCAAATCCCTTTCAAAAGCTCCAAGTGACATTTCATGTTGTCTTGAAATATCGGTTGCCATGTTCTCTTGCATAATCGCAATTCTCTCGACCAGTGCTTCTTTCCGAAGTTTGCTTTCTCGTCTTAGGTTTGCTCTAATCTTTTCTTCTTCCCTGAACCTCGCACTCTGCATCATGGTTTGGTCCAGCGATGGGGAAGGAGTGGACGTAAACTGAGCACGCAGTGAGGATAGAGCTGTTTTGCTGTGTCTGCCCTCATCCCGAAGGCCTGTGTCATTACCTGACTTGCTGTCGCTCGTGCTCATAGGATCCCCATCCGGATTGCAATGGACTTCTCATGATAGATAAGGGGCGCGATAAATAATGGGTGTCGCGAGGCGATTTATACGACAAATAATCAGTGCCGATTTACTCTTCGCTCGAATTGCTAACTGGACCGATTAATCTAGGACCGCCAATGATGTAAACCAGATTCAAAATCAGTGAATTGCAAAACAAAAGAAAAATTATTGAATTAACAGAATTATCGATTGAATCTATTCCATAATCTCCCTTTTGGGTAACCGAAAGAGAGATTAAAATTGCAAGTAATAACGATAGCATTTGAAGAATGGATAATTTCAAGGGTATTCCGTGCTTTAATTTAGACATTTTTCGATCTGAAATCATCAAACCGCCACTTATGATTAGTAACGGGAAAATAATGAAATCAAGGTAAGGCTTCTTTCCTTCTCCAAAGCAAATGTTACAATTCCACTCAGAAAGGTCTGGACCAATTCCCGATGAAGGTTGCATCCAAATCAAACCGGCTGCTGAAATCAATAACAGGGCATTTGCAGGCGATGACAAGCCATGGAAATAAGGTAGATTTCCTCCTTCATCATGTTGGAACCTCGCCAACCGTAGCATACCACACGCAATCATCCAACAACACGCAATTGCAAGACTAATCGTCCAGATTGGGCTTGCTTCACCCCATCTGCTGAACATTGTGAAAATCATCAAAGCAGGTGCTACGCAAAATGAAATACAATCTGACATAATGTCAAGAGAACCTCCTAAAAGTTGACGTTTTGAATATCTTCTAGCTACCGGGCCATCGATGATATCCCCTATACCTGAAAGGAAAATGCAGAGCATGGCCGCCCAAATGTAATCAGCTTTTACACCTCCTGAAAACCATGGTTGTGACATGTCCTCCACTGCAAGCATCAAAAATAGAATTGCCAACGTACCAAGAAGACCGTTTGCAATTGTTATGTAATCGGCAACTCCCATCAATCGGAAAGTTGACTTCATGAAAAAACCTCAGAATTTAATCTTGAATTCTGCTTCACACGCAGGGCACAAAATTTCCCTTTCACCTGGACGCTTATTCATTCTCAATTTTCTCTCACAAGACGGACATGCAATCTCGACTTTTGGCCTATTAGGATTGAGTACGAAGTGTACACTACAAGATGAACATTGAAGGTTTGCAGGTCTTTTGTCAACACCACAGACCAGCACCTTTGAACATGAAGGACAACTAATTTTTTCTTCTCTCCAAAGTTTTCTAGTACCCTCGTGTTCGACCTTGACCTCTGCCTTGCACATTAGACACGTTATCTCACCAAGACCGCTTGGGAGCAGGTTCTTGCATCTCGGGCAAGAAAGGTCGGGTGTGTCTATTCTCGATTCGACACCTGGAATATCTTCATCAGACATATCTTCACCTGAATTTCACTCAACTTTTCCTTCCCTTGATTGATAGATTGATCAAGGTTGCTGAATCTAAATCGATCGGATTACCAGATAATTGTGATAACTCCTTGAGCATAGTTCTAGCTGCCGCCTGAACTCTTGGATTTGAAAGGCTGATTATAGCCAAGGTATTGTCTCCCGCCGTTTCCGAACCATCGTTTGGAAGTGGTACCCTTTCAATTACGCACCACCATCGTGTTCGACCTTCATCTCTGTGATTCATGACTAGGCCAAGGCCCTCTAATTTTCTTAGATGGTGATACAAATTGTACCTGTCCACTCCAACGATTTTCTGTAATTGAACGGTGGTATATTCATCAGCTTCAAGAAGTGCAACATACAATGCACGGCGGGGTGGGTGCATTAGAGAAGTACTTACAGGGTCCGCATGAATCCTTGCCATTGCTTCGTCACCGTTGGCAAACGCTACAGTTCATGAGGTTTGAAGGTAGCGTTTATTCAGGCTGTTAAATTCGCTCTGAGAGCCTTAAATGAATCAACTGTTCCAGTCCAAATTGATTTGCCGATTTCAGAAATCAATTTTACGGTTCCACCGCTACCCGACAATCTCGCTCCGTTGATAATTACTCCAATTACGCTCAATTCGTGAACTAATACTCCAACTGCCAAGTTATCATTGATTCCAGTCAGCACCAGATAAACCAGAACCAAAGTTACTGCTACCGAATAAGCAATATTCCATACGAGCACTGATTTTGTTTTCTTTGCGAGTCTGATTAATTCAGCGATTAGTCTTGGGTCGTCTCCCGGAATGAGAACATCTGCAGCCTCGAGGTTTGCAGATTCTCCAGTCCCTATTGCGATACCCACATCGGAAGCAGCCATAGCTGCCGCATCATTGAATCCATCTCCAACCATCATTGTGATGTATTTCTCTGACCGTTTTTGCACCCAGTTTACCTTTTCTTCTGGAGTCATTTCACCGTGTGCGTTATTTTTTGATAATCCGATATTTTCAGCCAGTGCATTAACTGCATCTTGGTTATCGCCAGAGATAATTTCAACATTTACTCCCATAGACAGAAGTGATTTTACCAATTCATCGGTACCATCTCGTAAATCGTCATGAATGAATGTGAATAAGGCAACTGGTTTGTCATCCTTCATCAACAAACTTGCACCATGCCCCTCTGACAATGCTTCTTCTAGCGCTTTGCGCAAAGGACCTTCTAACTTAGAGGGGTGAGCTCTAACAAAACTCACTTGGCTACTTGAAACCTTCCCGTATACACCGTCTTCGCCGTCTGAAATCTGAGAGACATTTGTCGGGCTGATTTTCTCTGATTCTGCAAAATCAACGATTGCCTGAGCATAAGGATGATTTGAAGAGACTTCTAAACCGGCAGCTAAAGCGATTGCTGAATCTCTTCTCCTACCTTTAGAGAGAGTTATTTGACCCACTCTTGGCTTACCAGAAGTAAGAGTTCCTGTCTTATCTAAGAGTGCAAGATTCACCTTAGCAAGCGCTTCCATCACGTCGCCACCGCGCGCGATTGCACCTGACTTTGAGGCTTGAGAAAGGCTTGCTGCATGTGGAACTGGAGAAGCGAGAAGAAGTGCACATGGACAAGCTACAACCCACAACAAGAGAATTATTTTCCAATCAGATCCGGGTTGTAGCATCCAAGCAAAGATTGCCCCGATAAGGACCACTGGGACCCAAAGAGCCGTGAAATTTTCAAGCATTCCTTGGAGTCTTGTTGGTTGGTCTTTGAACGAATGCACCTTGTCGATTAATCCAGACAATCTTGTATCATCTCCCACCGCTGTGACTTCGACGGTAACCGGACCCCTCGATAAGGTCAAACCGGCCTGAAGTTCATCTCCCTGTAAGACATCAACTGGAACAGATTCTCCTGTAAGTGGAGCTTTGTTGACCGAACCTTTTCCAGAGATTACTATTCCATCAGCGGGTATTAATTCTCCACTTCTAATCTCAATATGGTCGCCCTTTACAATAAGACCAATTGGGACTTCTTCCGTATTAGTAACCGAAGTTGATGTAGGTGCCATTTGAAGTGGCATTGAAATTTTTCCCACTCCAGAAATTGTTCTTTTGGGGACTCGTCTAGCGGTCTTTGGAATTCTGTCAAGCCCTCCCTGCATGGCTTCCCTTGCCTTTATCAGGGCTTCACTTTCCATGTGTTCTGTCCAAGATACGAGAATAATTACCAACAACGCTTCTTCCCAAGCCTGCAGGTAAGATGCCCCTATTACCGCTAGCGATGTCAAAACCTGGAACCCTAACTGCCGATTTTGAATTGAGGCATACGCTTCTTTGAACATCTTCACCCCTCCGATTAAAACACCTAATATGCCGATTGTTCCAAACACATACGGGTTCTCAGTTAATCTTTCAGCGATAATTAATGTTATCAGCATAATGAAGGCTATTCCTGAACCAATCATCCTCCATTGTCCACTGGTCAATCTGGAGTTAGTTGCCGGGATTAAATCATAATCTGAACCCAAAGTGTGTCTCAACGACTTTTTCATTACCGAATCTAGGTCTTGGGGCAGATCGGGAGCTATCTGAAGTAAGATATTGTTGTCCTTGTCAATCTCACAATCTAGAATCCCGGGTTGTCTTCGGAATACCCTTGGAAGACTCTTAATTGGAACATTATGCCTTGTTGCAATGGCAGAGGTTTGTACCCCTGAAACCATAAAAAATGGCAAATCTGGAGCGTTTCCAAGTGAGCGTAAAATCGCTGAAGCTTCCGATACATTTCCCTTTTCAAAATCAATTTCGACAGCGACGGTTCCATCTGTAGCGCTAACTACTGAACTGTTAACTTGAGATAATCTGTTCAGAGCATTCATCGCCTTTGAAGCACAGTCCGGACAATCCATGTCCTGTATCGGCCAACAAAGATTGTGGGTTCCTCCATAATCTCCGATGACTTCCATATCGATTAGTTCAGCTTCCAGCGCAGTGGTTGTGTTTGTCGGTTTTGCAGATACGACTTTAGCCTTTGATACTCTTTTTGAACGGGATTTTACAGACTTAGAACTAGATGATTGAACATCATCTTCGAGAGATAAGAATTCCTCTTCATCCCCCTGCATATTATCCCCCAATCACCACTCTTTGATGAATACTATTATCGCAATCATATTGGAGGCCCGATATTTTACTCTAAATCATGGAGTGGTTTCCTGAGGGTTGGCTACCGAAAGCGGTGGCGGTAGATATCGATGGGACTATTACAGACTATAACAAAAAATTACACCTCGAAGCGATTCTAGCACTTCGCAGATTAGAAGAGGCTGGAATTCCAATCATACTGGCTACCGGTAATGTTCGAGCAATTACGTATGGGCTTTGGAGATTTATCGGAGCTACTGGTCCAATGGTATGTGAAAATGGTGGAGTTGTATGGCATCCGGAATGGGAGGAGCCAATTATTCGAGCCGACGGTGCCAGAGCTAGACAGTGCGCCATAGAGATGTCTAATCAGATAAATATCGACGCGGAGGGGATTACCACAAACGCTTGGAGAGAGTCTGAATGGTGCTTATTCGCAGATGAAGATTTGGATTCTGTTAATTCATGGGTTACAAATTCGGATTATTCGGATTTATCCGTTGTAAGAACTGGTTTTGCAATTCACATCATGGAACCTCATCTTTCCAAAGGTGAAGGGTTGAAAGTTGCATTACAGAAAATAGGTATCGAGGCAAAGGATGTACTTGCAGTAGGTGATGCGCCTAATGATATTCCAATGTTTGAATTAGTCGGGCAGTCAGTGGCAGTAGGAGGGTGTTTTGATTCCCTAGCCGCAGTGGCATCGGTTGTATCCCCGTATCCTCATGGAGATACTTTCACTCCGTTGGTAAATGCCATCTTGGGAAATTGATTTGTAAGATTATAGTTTACGTATGGACATAATTTGCAGAAAAAATGAATAGCGATGGCACTAATCAAGATTTATGCTGACGTTAAATGAGGCACTAATTGCTACTGGTGGAGGGGTGCTAATTGGCATATCCGCTACTATCTTACTTGCATTCAATGGAAGAGTTGCTGGAATTAGCGGAATTCTTGAAGGTATACTTCCTCCTAAAGATGCAAACACGAATTGGAGAATCGTATTCTTGATTGGCATGATTCTTACGGGTATTGCCCTCTCTCCAGTACTTCCAGATGCCTTCATCGCTGTAAGCAGGCCAATTTGGTTAGTCACATTATCTGGACTACTGGTTGGTATTGGAACAAGAATGAGTAATGGTTGTACAAGCGGTCACGGAGTTTGTGGAATGGCTATGTTTTCTAAAAGGTCATTCGTCGCAGTAGGCGTATTTTTAGCCACTGGAATTCTCAGTGCAACAATTGCTGGACAAATTCTCGGAGGTGTCTGAATGAGTGATTCAAATTCAATCATTCCTGCTTTGGTCGGAGGCATTCTATTCGGAGCTGGGCTCGTGATTTCTGGCATGACAGATCCAACCAAAGTAATTGGTTTCCTTGATTTGCTGAACGGCTGGGACCCTACGCTTGCGTTCGTGTTAGCCGGTGCTACTGGAAGCCATATGGTAGCACGACTATTACTGAAAGATAAGATTCCTGAGAAGTTTGAGACTGCAAAGGAAAGTAAAGTCGAAATCGACAAGCCATTGGTGTTTGGTGCGGCGATTTTTGGAATTGGATGGGGTCTTGGAGGATACTGTCCAGGGCCAGCTCTAACCGCTGTTATTCCAGCAATGGGAACAACTCTCGTTTTCACTGTCTCTATGCTTGTGGGCATGGCAGTATATCGTTGGACAAAGGTAAGTGACCCATCAAATATGTGATTTTTCCGAATAGGTTGGCTGCGAACAAACAGACCCACGCAAAGCCCTTCCAACGACAGTAGTGAATTTGATAGATGCCGGAGGTAGGATTCGAACCTACGAAGCATTTCGCAGCGCATCTTGAGTGCGCCCCCTTTGACCACTCGGGTACTCCGGCTCAAACCACCCGCAGAGTTCATTGAACATCATTCTTCCTCATCGAAAAATCTCTTAGAATTGTTCCTTGAACTAACATAAAGTAAGAAAATTGCTGCGATGAAAAATGTTGAAAACGCAATACCAAGAAGTATCGATTGGCTACTCGAAGCGTCATCAATATCCCCTTCAACGTTTGCAAGTGGAATAGGAATTGGGGTATTGTTGTCAATTTGGATTTTAAGTCCCAAATCTCCCAACTTGTAAGCTTCGATTTCAAATCCTGAATTGAAGGAATAATCCACTGGCATTGATTTGTTTATTTCATTCAAAATAATTCCATTTTCATCGAGAAGCCGGATAGTAGATTCTCCATTTAGTAAACCAGTGTTGGTTACGGTGTAATTGATAGTGATGATTTCTCCTAATGACGGCCTGTAAGGATTTGAGATTATATCAAAAAGTAGCGGTTCGTATGCTATCCACTGTATGATAGTCTCCATGGGCGAGGAAGAGTCTGTTCCGATTCCGTTCATGGCGTGGCCTGATGCGTCTTTTCCTTCAAACCAAATAATCAGATAATCTCCTTTTTGTAACTCAAACTCTGGTTGCATGTTGATCGTATCAGAGTATATGTTATTGCGAATACTTCCGAAACTCACGGGAATTTCTTCAATCTGAGGGGCCTGCTCAATAATTCTTCCATTTCTAACATATCTCCATTTCATGATTATTGCAGCATCTCCCAAACCTTGGTCGTCTGTCAATCTTAATTCAACACCGACATTTTCTAAAGAATCTGAATCTACAGTTACCAAATAACCGTCTGAAACTGTGAAGTCTGGTGGGTTTACGTCGATTACCAAATCAGAGCTATCTCCTACCTTTTCATGATCATATACGTCGTCAATTGTTGCTATAAATTTAATTTGAGTTCCATAGTAACTTGAGTTGAAAACTATACGCAGAATTGCTTTTCCTTTACTGTCAAGGTCTCCTTCTTTTAGCGAATAATTCAGGTCACCAATTAATTCTAGAGTGTACTGAGTTCTAAATGGTAGATTTGTTGCAGGATACTCATAGCCCAAATGATAGGCTTGAATCGTTATATCTACGGTATCACCATCGTGAACATACATCACATCGTTGATTTTTGTTCCAAATGGTGCCTTCTTATCTTCAATATTGTTTATCCTCAATTCAATACCGCTATGAATCGCCCATGTGTAAATGTTTATTGAAGTGAAACCAACTCCCAGTGGTGCGTTTTCATCGATTACTTTCAAGCTTGGTGTATGATTTCCGTATCCAATATTTTGTGCTACATCCCACCTCAATTCAAATTCAATCTCAATATCCCATGTGTTGACCAGCCAGCGCTTTTCAGATTTGAATACTGGAGGCTTCAAGAAACAATTGATATCGCTTGTCACCTCATTATTCCAAGGGGTCCAATCACTTCCACAGCCAGCGTATTGTTTTGATAGGTCAAACCTAATCTTGTCAAGAGAATCGAGACCGTTGTTGTCTGTTATTGAGAAATTGAACTTGTGAGTCCTTCCGGGGAACAGGTAATCGTCTGTAGAATCTAAACCTAAGGAGGAGCCATCGATGAAAGTTGCATATCTCGGCTGTAGTAATACTCTTGCAAGAGGTTCTGTTTCACTTCCACCTCCCATCAATGGATTTCCAGATAAATCAAATCCACTAATGTAAATATCAACCCATCCTTCTTCCTCGGTTGGTAAAGGAATAGATGCATCATCGATTAATGGTAAATCAATCACGGCAAAATAATCTCCAATCGGGGTCAAGAATTCCATTTCTTCCCAATCCCTACCACTTTTGTTTAGGTGAATACTCATCTTCGAAGGAAGTCCCCCGTCATCAAATACCTCCAGTCTGAGTGGAACATCTTGACCTGGGTGCCAAACGTGCCCATCCGCAGGTTGAATTCCGCCCGGAGCAACGATTAGCAAATCACCAATCGTTGATTTTATCGAATCTGAAACATAGAATATTTTTTCGTAAATTGCCGTTACGTCATTTGCATTATTCGCATCCTCTGGCCCGATTTGGGTGATTTCTGGTATTATCTCCAAAGTTTCATTGCTCAAATTTTGAATAGTAGGATTAGTGAATGAGATATTGAATTCTCCCTCACCATTCAATTCTGCTTGTTTGCTAAGAATAATCTGATTTTCATGATAGAGATTTATCTCTAAAGATAAATCGTTAGGATTTGGATGTATTCCTTCAAGGCCAGAATATCTTACCTCCCCAGATACTGAAATTTCATCACCTCCCATAACGTTGAACGGCCATAATTGATTGGTAAAATCATGGAGAGGGGTATTATTTCTCCACGCTCTTAATTTCACCACCTCGAGGTCATTTGTTGAAGCCGCACTTCCTGCTGTTCCTGATGTTGCGAGTACAGGGCCTAGGCTGAATCCGTTAATGTCTGTACTTTCTATGAACCAATACAACCTCTGACTATCGTCAAGATACCAGGTTGATTCAAGTGACCAGGTTACATTAACTCCATCCCATGAGGAATTGTATGAATCGAGCTTGAAAATTCCTGCTCCGTAATTCTGAATAAATCGTCCGTCGGTATCGAGTTGATCGAGTGTGATATGAGAAATTACGTTATTCAAATTATTAGATGGAGATATTTTCAGGTCTATTTTTTCCAATGCGGGAGTTCCAGATAAAATTTCGTGGGAAGAAACCGCATTTTGAATGACTCCCGGGCGATAAGTAATGGAAGGAGTCGATATCCAGGTGTCAAATATCGACTTATCGTGGAAGATGTTTCCATCAAAGGAGACGCCCGCCCTATCAGTAGCAATGTTTAGCCACAGGCTTGATGTAGTATCGAGATTATCTGTAAACAACTCTTTCAGTGATGAATTGATGTATATTGTATGGTTAAATCCAGAGATGTAATTCAAAGATATCAATTCAAAAGATGTTGACTCATTCACTTCGAAAGTAAACTCATACTCGACCATAGGGTGGTCAAAACCTGAATGGTTTTGCCAAACATAGGTTTCAGATATTGATGGTTGAACTGATTGATTCGAAACATAAGTCAAATCTCCATTGTAACATAATTCTATATTCGCACAATTCCATTCAGCAGTACCTATGTTTCTTGATGGAAGCAATATCGAAAAAGAAAGATTTGAAGAAAATGAGGCATCAAAACCACGATTCTCGACTACGTTTATTTCTTGCCCATCAATTTGCAAAGATGAGATTTGGTTAGTGTAGTGGAATGGCCCATCCCATGCCCAATCTGTTACGTTATCTGGACCCAGATCTATCGATACGTTTAGTGGATGATTCAAACCACGTGGTTCAACTTTTATCCAATCAAAGTTATTCTGAGGATTGAGAGTTATTCCATATTTTGTTGCTACTTGAGGACCATACTGGCTGGTTAGAATTTCTCCGCAAGACTTTGTCCCAATATCAACAGGATTGCTATTCTCTAATGGAGGGTTGGTGCCCAAGGAAGGTAATCGATTTGGAATTGTATTCATGAAAAGGCTAGCGTTACCCTCACATTCGATACCTATGGAATCATATGGCATCCAGTATTTGTTATCAAATTCTATACTGTATGGCGTCGCATTTTGGTCAGCAAGAGACGAGTTGAACACCCATTCAGGTATGTTTTCGTAAGCTATTCTCAAGATGTCCTTTGTCACATATTCTGTCATCCCGTGATGCAATGTTCTTACTCTTGGAGTTGTTGTTTCATTATTGGTTTGATAATTTATTCTAAACTTTAATTGAGGATATTTCCATGCGGAGATATCTACATCAAATGGTAAAATTCTCTCCTCATACCCTGAAATGATTGTTCCATTTGAGTCTAAGACATCAACCGTTACGTTTGTTCCGTTGGGAGACCAATACATGGATGTCAATCTTGCCCAGCCGTATTCGTCCGCTGAAATGAGTGGACTAGTCCAATTGCCTTCAAGTTGGAAATTATCAATTTCAATTCCTGCATCATCAATGTACCACCCATCCTCTTCAACATAGGTATCTGTGAAGAAAGAGAATCTTATTCTGACATCATTACCTGCAAGGAATGACAAATCTCCACTGATTCTGTCAAATGTCTGCTTATCATTTTGGCTCCCACATCCGCCTACGACGTTTGAACCATCAAAGATCCCGAGACCGTGGAAAGGTGAATTTGCGTTTAATTGGGAGACTGTATCATAGAATCCAGAAATGTTGCCTCCAAAATGTTGCCATGTTATGCCGTCATCAATAGATGTGAAAATCGCCCCTCCCTCCCAAGAAGCTTCGGTACAAATCCAGTGACTGAAGGTCAGTCTAGCTGTTGAACCCACAGGAATATGATAAATTGGAGATACCAAATGGGAATACATTTCGTTATCATATTCATCATCTAGGTTGATTGCCATGCCGTTCAGTCCACTCGGCCAATCAGTATCATGAGGTCCAAATCCATTGGAGTTGGAAATTTGTCCTCTCTCCCAAGGAGTCGTTCCTCTGATGTGGTTTACCCTCCATCCACTTGGCATAAGTTGAATCTCTTCAAACGAGTCTTGTTCAAACCAAACGCTATTGAATCCATCCCAGGAAATATGTTGCCACTGATTTGATTTGTTTGAGGTATTCACTAACCAACTATTTGTCGAAGTGGTAAAATTATCCAGTAAGGTAGTTTGCATGTTTGCTGTTCCAATTGCAGATATCACTCTGAGGTCATCAATTATGATTCCCTCCCAACCCTCGATTGCACTTCCTCCATTGTTGACTACGCTATCGGTTTTTACCCTAAATTTCAGGAGTGCATTAGATATGTTCTGATGTCCAACCAGCCAAGGATGAACTGAATGCATTATCTCCCTCCACCCGTAACTTTGGTCAAAAAATACCGAATTTGCAGTGTAGATACCGGTTCCAGGGACACCGGGTGCTGCGCTCAATGTAGTCCAGGTTGAATTATTATCAACAGATATCAGAACTTCCAAATTATCAGAATAATCACCCTCTATGTCCCAATTAGCCCAGTAGACAAGTTCCATTGGGCCTGTAAGATTTGACATATCAACTGGAATGATTAGTGAGCCTTCTGCGTTTGCGGCATAAGACCCTGTTGGATTTCCGTGAAACCAAGATTTCATTGGTTCTCCTTTGTTTGAAATTTTGAAATTATCCAAAAACAAGCCTGTAGAGTTTGATGAATTGCTCGATGTTTCAATGATGAACCTGAACCCGATATGAGTGGCACCAGATACGAGGCTATCGAGGGAATAATTTTCAGCGACCCAACCGCTTGAATTCCCCGTGAAGTTATCTAGAGTATTCCATGAATTACCATCGTTTACCGAATATTGAACGTATCCTCTATCGTACGCATCCAAAGAATTCCATCTTGAGAATGATAGGTTGAAGATATTCACTACTGCGGGTATCGGCCAAAATTTCGACCGCATTATCCCTTTGGAATCATTGGTTAGAGACCCGTTAGTGCCCGCTACATAATCGCCGTATACTGCTGTGCTTGGACCATAATTTACCAACGAGAGATTTACAGGCATCCAAATCTCATCCCCTGAGATTGTCCAGTTAGCCATTTGTGGCGTTGAGGATTCGAAATCAGTCATTTGACCATTGCTTGAGACAGGAGCAAGAGTTAGATCTCCATTAGAGGTTAGATAAGAAGTCCCATTTGCTTGCCCTACAGAAAACCCACCTGGTGAATCATTTGCCCAGTATGTTCCATTGCTTTCAGATTCAGTCCAAATGGGTTTGATCTCAAATTCAGAATCTGTAATCGTTGTATTCGTGAGCAATTTGAAACCTTCATACGTTGTATTAGAAGGATTGTTAGAATATTCATTTGGAGAAATATTAGGGCCTTGCCATCGAGAAATGTCAGCTGATGCCCATGGCGTCAGAAGCATTAGCAAAGTCATGACGATAGCAGACCTCATACCTCGACCCCGTGCTTACTCATCTTCAACAGGTTTCAAACTTCGTTTTTGCTGTGTATAAAATTGATTGAAGGGTTGATAGGCGACCTGTTCCACCCCTGTCATATGCCCGAGCGAGTAACTCTCAACATCGCTCAGGCTCGTGAAGTTGAAGAGCAATTATTCTCAACACTTAGACAACAAGCAACGAGAAGTGTTCCAGTACCCCTTCCTCGAAGAGATTTCTGGGAAAAAGTCGGGCAACTATTGGACACCATAGAATTAGAAATTCACGAATTATACAAAACGATAGGCCCTTCCTTGAAATTACAAACCCTTCAGAGAAGACAGGCAAATATTCGAAGAACTGCTTCAGACCTTGCTCGAAAAAGAGTTGTTGCACTCATGCAACACTCAGCGACAATGTCACTGAGAGGAGAGGGTGGAGGAAACGGCCAAGACCTACCCAACTTGGATTGGACAAGGCACGACCCCGCAGAAAGAGAATTTTACACAAACGCTACCGAACAATTGAATAAATTCAAAATGAACGTTAACTGGAATTCTATGCAATTAGGGCTTGCATCAGAGGAAATGAAATCGATGACTTTAGCGGCCGGTACCACACAACTCGATTCATTCGTTGCTGATTCAGGTGGCCTTACCGGTGATGGGCCTCCTGTCATCGCCCTTGAGGACAAGAGTGAACCTTTGCCTGATATAGAATATGATGAAGAAGACTCTCTTGCGGACGCAGAAGCTTATCCTGAGTTGGAAGGACTCCATCCAATCGAAGAAGAACAAAATACCATCTCCACTGTTTCAACTGTCGCAAAACATGCAGCAGCTGATGAATTAGTTCCATCAAAGAAAAAACAGGAAATGGATTTCGATGCTTGGGCTGAAGCTGAAACAAGCGATACCTCTGTGAAAGAAAAAGAGGAAGTCGAACAGGAATTAGTTCGAATAAGAGTGATCGAATCTCTTGATGAACCCATAATCACGGCTGACGGAGAAATCACTCTTGGGATTGGAGATATATTGTTCTTGGAAAGTGCTACTGCAAATTATTTGATTGATTCAGGAGTT
>JAPOHM010000126.1 GCA_029979405.1 Methanobacteriota archaeon | reverse complement strand
TAAAAGGAGCATTAGAAGGATTGACTGTTTCTTTAGCAGCTGAATTTGCTCCAAACATAAGAGTAAATTGTATTGCGCCAAGTTTAACTAAATCTAAAATCGCTGAACCAATGCTTAAAAACAAACTTATAGCAGAAGGTATAGCAAAAGCTCATCCTATGAAAAGAATTGGTGAGGGCAAAGATGCTGCTGCAATGGCAAAGTTTTTATTAACTGATGAAAGTTCTTGGATAACTGGCCAAATTATAGGTGTAGATGGCGGAAGATCAAAATTAACTTGATCTAAATTATTAAAATACCATTTTTGTTAAAATAATATATTCTTAAAATATTGTGAAGAAATATTCGGCAGATGAGCTTTTTAAAATAGCCTATAGTCATCTTCAAAAAAAAGAATTTGTAAAATCCGCTCAATTATTTGAGAAACTTCTAAAAGATTATCCTGATAATCAAGAATGTTGAATTTTGAAATTTTTCTGGTCCTCACCTGAACACGCACAGCCGAAATTTCAGGTGGCACATTGTATACAGTACCTCTGAGATTGCTCATTGCTGACTTGATATCATCTAAATCAACTTCCTGTGATAATTTGAACAATGCAATATATGATTTATCATGAGTAAGTATTTTTCCAGTTAAACGCATTGATTTGCCCGCAAGAAGGGGTAGAAGTCCAGTCGCAAATGGATCAAGCGTTCCTCCATGTCCAAGTTTTTCAAGCCCCAATAGGTCCCTTGCCCAAGCCGCAACTTGGTGCGAAGATGGTCCTGGTGCTTTATCCAAAAGGATAAATCCCGATTCAAGTAACTTCTCGATTGTTCTATTTTCTGGAGCACAGCCATAATCTTCGGAAGTTGTTGCTGTTTCATCTAAGATTATCAATTTGAAGCCTCCAATATTTTGATTGTTTCTTGTAACACTTCACTGATGCTTTTTTGTGACGCATCAATAATGTGAGTGTATGGTTCTTTATCTTCCGGTATTAATTCGTATAATTGAAGATATCTCGCACGGTCTTTTTGACTTCGTTTGTTATTTTCAAAAATGGCTTCTTCAATGGTTATTCCCTCTCGGTCAACAACACGCTGAGCTCTTACCTCATCGTTCACGTCAATCCATAGCCTAACGCAATCAATTTCCAATTTGTAAGCCCACCAACCACTTAGCCTACTTTCCATTACCTCTGGTCCATTTGCGTTTAGCATATTTTCCTGTAAGATTTCATCTAATGATTTGTCTACCGAGAAATCAGAGGCACATAAATCGCCAAATTCTGAAAGAGATAGACCTCTTCTTTTTGCTTCATCCCGGAAAATTTGTCCGCCATTTAATGAATTCCATTTGAAATGGTTGCAAATCCCTTCTACCAAAGTGCTAGTGCCACTACCTGGATGACCAGAAATTGTGATTTTTACCAAATTTTCACCGCCATTCGTGACGGCAAACCTTACACAAATTGACTGTTGGACCATCCCTTTCAATCAATGTGCTACCACATTCGGGGCATTCGCCTTTCACTTTTTCAACAGACTTTGATTCAACTGCTTTATTTTCAGTTTTGCGAGGGCCAGATCTCCGTTGTTCAGACCTTCTACGGCGATTATTAGCTTGCTTACCGGATGATTTAGGGGTGCTAACTAAGTGAAGAAGTGGTTCCTTTAGTTTCTCACCTGCGTCAACAATCGGGTGAGTTTTGTATCTAACCAATTTGATATGCCTGTCGACAACTCTACCAAGTGGTGCTGACATGCAAATATAAGCGGCTATCCATGCTGGGAAAAACAAGAATTTCCCTTCGATTAAATCCCATTCTGGGGCCCAAGGTAAGGAAACATATGATACTCTGAAATTTTCTACAGCAGTCCCAATCCATGCAAAAATAGCAATAATGAAGAACATAGTAAACATCATTGGCTTCATAGCCCCCATCTGTACACTCATTTGTTCAGGCATCATGTGTTGTTGAAGAGTTTGGGCTTTTTCCATGAGAATTGGATCTCTTCCCATCCTTGCTTCATTCATCATTCTACGAACTTGTCCCTGCCTGTGCGCTATGTGAGCTTGTGAAATCGGATCCATGAAGAAATTTCTCAATACAGTGTTAACAACCATCGAGATTGAGCCCAGAATGAATATTGTAATTATGAAAAAATCTTCCTCAGGAAGCCAACCAGTAAGGAACGGGTCGGCTTTTTCTCCGAGAGTATTGCGAATATCTCCAGATAACAACAAGAATGTCATCAATACCATGAACAGTAGCATGAACAGCATTGAGCCTCCAGGTGGAGCAGGAGGTGGAACTTGCTGACTGCTCATGATTCATTGTGACAGAAACTACTGTTTGAACATTATTGCTAATATGTCCAAATAATAGAAGAACTCAAACCAATTAACATATTCGGTTGTTACGGTGAAATTATGACTTGGGAACATTCACAGCCAATGCCTATGAGAGGTTCACCGTGTGTAGTTACTGAATCAAATGCTCTAAGTTACCTCGAGAAACTACCAGACAATCCCAGGATGTTCTTGTTTTCCGATTCCGATAGGGCACTACCAGATGGATGGGGATATGTTGCTAGCGTTCGCCCAGGGACACCACCGGAAGGAATAATGGCAGAAATTGATGCATGGCTTAAGCAATATCCAAATGCTTGGTTAGCTGTTGATCTGAGGGTTGGCGTTATTCCTCCGTCAGTCCCCGACCTTGAAAATATGCTAAGAACATTCCCAAGGGTGGTAATCATACTTGTTTCTGATGATTCGGCGAATCATCAGTGGCCAAAATGGGAATTTCCATTGTAGTATCAGAACGAGAAACCACATTCACAAGTGGTGGCATCCATTGAGTTACTTGCCCCACATATTGGACAATTCTTAGATTCCGCAGTATCTTCAGTAGCCTCGGCAACTTCCTCCTCTTGCACTTCATCTTCCTCTACTGCTGACTCTTCCTCTTGTGGAACCTCTTCTGGGGTTTCTTCTGGAGTTTCTTCTGTGATTTCTTCTTCAGAAGTTTCTGCAGATTCCCAAGCAGCGGCTGCCGCTTCGATCTCCGATTTCTTGAGATACATATTATCATCATCGTCGAATTTCACAGCATGTCTTACGAAATCATCTCTCAATGATGCATCAATTCCATGAGCCTCCATGACTCTCAGCAATACATCTTCTCTCCACTTGTATCCCTCACCTGGTTGTTCAGAATCTTGAGATTCTTCTGTTGTTACTTCATCTTGGGAATTGACTTCCTCGTCCTTGTCGATTTCATCTTCGATTTCATCGCCAAATGTAACTCCATGGAATTGGTTCAATATTTCTGCATCGACTTCGCCATCTCCCTTAATTTCGAATGACACTTCCAATCTCTCGCCCTTTTCTACGACTGGTATTGTCCAAACGTTTAGGTTACCATTATCTCTAGGTGTTGTTTCAAGTGAAACATCGTTTCTCTTGTCCCTTCCTGCACCTCTTACACTCCAATCTTTCAAATCGAAATTTGAAGGCAGAAGGTCGTTGATACAAACGTCCTGTAGAGCGTTATCACCATTGTTTTCGAATAATATTAGAACTTCATATCTACCCTTACCACCCATTGGCATTACTGACTTACCTGCTGAGAAGTTTCTTCTGTTGTGCTTTACCTTTAGAACAGGAACTTCCTCAACATCTCTGGTACAAACTGGACCAAATCTTTCAGCACTGAATTCACATCTTGCTGGCCCAGCTACCATTTCATTTCCAGGTGTTGGGTCAGGAGCCACAAGTGGATAAGAAATTGTCAATTTCTTACCTGGTGACAACCCGATAGGACCTCTTGTACCAATTGTCATAGTCAAAGTATTACCATTGCCATCAGGGCTCTTCATTTCTTTTTCTATAGAAATGCCTTCTGAAACTTCTGCCTTGAATTGGTCTGAAACTAAGTCTGTTCCGTCTACTTTTATCGAAATATCTTCAACCGCAGGTGCCTCAAATAGACCTGGAATGTCATCTGTCAAGCGCATCAGATTGATTGTTGCTGAACCTTCATTCTTGATTGTCAAAGTTGCAGTCATTTCTTGTCTTCTGTATGAAGGTAACACTGACTTTGAATATTTCTTGTTTATTGTGGAGTCGAGAACTTCAAATGTCGAGGGTTGAAGTTCCAGAGATCCTTCAGTTGTGTGAGAAGCCTTTGGAAGAACTGTGTATCCAAGGTCCCAAGTGAAGTCAGGCTTACCTGTACTTTCGACGGTTACTGTTTCTGATTCCCATCTTGAGTCTGGTAAAACATCATCCGATACGTCGACTATATCGAATAGCAAATCTTCACTACCTTTCATTCTGACTTGTAGTTTTACCAAGTCAACTGTAAATGAAGAGCGATTCTCGAAAATTGTCTTACACTCCCAGTTATCAGGTCTTTCAGACTCTACAGAATTGATGTATGCAAAGCCTCTACAAAATGCGTCTAATTCTCTGAATGAAAGTGAGGAAAGTGCCGCATCAGCTTTGTAAGAAGCCTTTGCAACACCTGCATTGACTGGTTTTATTCCTTCTATCAAGACTGAACCAGTCAAAGAGATGGTTTTGGTCTCACCAGGAGACATAGCACCTATTTCCCAAGAAAGCTCACTATCATCTACAGTCGCTCCACCTGTTGGCACAATTGTTAATTGTGATGGAATATCTCTTGTAACGACAACATCTGATAGACTGACATTTGAGACATTCTCTACCTCTAACTCCATGCTAATTGTACCGTCTTCGCTACCTTTGGAGACAGACAGAGACCTCTCTTGGTCACGGTCTGGGTTGGTATCCAATCTTTCTCTCAATACCAACATTCTGCTGTTCTTTACTTTGTATTTGGTAGAAAATTCCTTTCTTGATTCAAGTTCATCCACTTGTACATGGTCACCAGCAAGGTCGGT
>JAPOHM010000016.1 GCA_029979405.1 Methanobacteriota archaeon | reverse complement strand
TCGTTACTACAACTTTCACTATGAGAGCGAAGGGTGTAGGATGGATGAAGATGCCATTATTCACCTGGTCTGTTCTAATCAGCGTATTCATGCTGTATGTGAGCCTACCTGCTTTCATCATAGGAGTGTTCTTCCTGCTTTTCGATTCAACGATAGGAACCACTTTCTTCACTTCTGGTGGAGACCCGCTTCTATTCCAGCATTTGTTCTGGTTCTTCGGTCATCCTGAAGTATACGTGGTGGTAGTACCAGCCTTCGGAATCGTTTCTGAAGTTCTCGCTACGAGCGCAAGAAGATCTATCTTCGGATACAAATCAATGGTTTACGCAATGGTTGGAATCGGAGTTGTTGGATTCATCGTTTGGGGCCACCACATGCTAACCAGCGGAATGAGCCCTGCGTGGAGAGCCGCTTTCATGATTACCACAATGGCGGTAGCGATACCAACCGGTGTCAAGATTTTCAACTGGCTTGCAACTCTTTGGGGTGGAAGTCTTGTATTCAAGACGCACACCCTATGGTCTCTTGGATTCTTGATTACGTTCACGCTGGGTGGATTATCTGGAATGTTCTTCCCAGTAGCAGGACTTGACACACAATTCCACGATGGATACTTCGTTGTAGCTCACTTCCACTACGTGTTTATTGGAGGAATTATCTTTGCACTATTCTCTGGAATCTACTATTGGTTCCCTAAGGTTACTGGAAGAAAGATGAATGAAACTTTGGGGCTATGGCACTTCTTGATTGCTTTCAGCTCATACAACGCGGCATTCTGGCCTATGCACGCAGTTGGAATCATGGGAATGCCGAGAAGAACTCACACTTACGCTGCTGACGCAGGATTCGCAGAATTAAATATGGCAATTTCAACGTTTGCGATCATATTTGGACTTTCGCAATTAATCCTCGTTTGGAATATTGTAAGGTCGGTTAAGAAAGGTGAGAAGGTTGGAAAGGACCCTTGGGGAGGATGGTCTCTCGAGTGGGCCGTTACATCACCACCACCAACACCTTCCTTCGCTGTATCTCCAGTACAATACGATGCTAACGAAGGTGTTGAGCATCACGAGACTAAATTTGAATCGATGTTCAAGGCGCCGTTTAGGGCGATTAAAGGACTCTGGAATAAGGAGGCGAAATCATGAGCGGAAGCCTACACGATGTCAAAAACGAGATTTGGATGAGAACCGTCCTAATTTCGGTTATCTTCCTCTTTATTGGAGCTACAGCCTACGGAGTATTCCATGGTGGCATTGCTTCTGTAAAGCACGATGCATGGGACGAAGCACATCACGAAGTTGAAGAAGCTGAGGCCGCATGGATAGAAGCTAACAAGACTCTTGCAGAAACTGGAACTGGTCTTGAAGACGCAGAGGCTGCAGCAAAAGCGTGGGATGAAGCACATCATCACGAGATAGACGCCCACTTGTCCTATCTAACATGGACTACCGCAGGAAAAACTATTCTTGTTATGTTCATTATCTACGCTATGTTCTATGGCGTCGCTGGATTCTTCAATAGTATTCAGCCTGAAGAGGAGCACCATCATGGAGATGACCATGAAGAACATCACGGTTCCGCTTCTCCAATATTAATGGCTACTGGTATCCTATTATTCATGATGGGATTCCCTGGTTTCGTAAACACCTGCAAGTCGCTACTCGGCCTTGATTACGAGGCAGAAATGGGAGATTTCTCCTTATCCATGATCGGTTCCGTGATTCTGGTAATGGGTATTGGCAACTGGTGGAATGAAGACTTGAAGGGGCACCATGAACAAGTAGCAACATCACATCCATTCGCAGGACAAGATATTAGAAAAGCGGGAATGTGGATTTTCCTAATCTCTGAAACAATGGTTTTCGCATCATTCTTCTCATCCTATCTAAGAATGAGAACAGAATGGTGTACACAGTGGGCCGTTGACGCAGGCAAATGTAGTGTTGTAGATACGACAACAGCGTCAGACCTTCTAAGACACGAAGTAGGAACTCTATTACCTGGAGCAATCAACACCTTCGCACTGATTATTTCATCATACACCATCGTACTTGCACTCAAGACTGCAAAGGATGTCAACTGGGAGCCATCAAAGAACAAGATGATGGCAAAGCTATTCCCTACGAGAAAGAAGGCGGTAAGGAATTACTTGATTGTCACACTATCTCTCGGGTCACTGTTTATCATACTGAAGCTTGTTGAGTGGAGCCATCTAATCGCTGAAGGATTCACAATCGACACCCAAGCGGGTTCGATTTTCTATGTAGCCACTGGAGCACACGGACTTCACGTATTCATCGGACTTCTGGTAATGCTCTTCATGGTATTCAAAGCAGATACCGTTGGTTATGACGAGAAAAACGGTAGAGGCATCGAATATTTCGGACTTTACTGGCACTTTGTGGATTTGGCTTGGGTAGCCATCTTCCCCGCGTTCTATTTGTATTGAGGTGAAAAAATGGGTGAACATAGACATACTGGACCAATCGCTGGAATATTCCAATGGCTTGCTGACAAATCTGGTAAAGACGTATATTACGTGAATTTCATTATTCTAATGTTCTTTACTTTGTTTGAAGTTGCTGCTGTATTCTTTGAAACAATACCCGGAACCGATATTGCAATAACTAGAACCGCTGTATGGGCAGTTCTAATCATAGTTGGAATCATCAAGGGCTATGGTATCGCTGCTTTCTTTATGCACTTGAAAGGAGACCCGTTCATTTACACAAGGACTGCATTATTTCCAGTAGTTTTCGTTGCGCTAATGCTTTGGGGAATTGGTCTATCCAACCCAGATGGCATCGATAATCTACCAGCATGGTGTACTCCAAACTGGGATTATTCATACGTTACCGAATAAGCTCAGTTGGAGATGGAAAAATGAGATGGCTAGTCTATTCTATTTCGATAATAATCGTAATTTCATCTATTCCAAGTATCGCTGCTGGTGGAGATGGAGTTCATTGGAACGGATATAAACTCGATAGACCAACTATTCCAAATAGGATTCTTACAGACCAAAATGGTGAATTGTATTCTATTCAGGAAGGAGATGCTGACGTCAATGTTGTCGCATTTATTTTTACAACATGCTACGATGTCTGTCCAGTAATCACAAACAATCTGGTACTAGCTGAAAAAGAATTAGAGGATATTGACTACCAATTTATCTCAATAACTGTTGACCCTGATAACGATGATCCTGCTACACTCAAGGCATATAGTGAGGATTATTCTGCTAATTGGCCACACTTGACAGGCACTCATGATGAATTACAAACAGTTTGGGATGATTTTCAGATAAATGTACTTGCTGAAGAAATCGATTCACATGAACATAGTCACGACAGTATGAAACACGAAATGGTTGTACTATATCCCGACAATACAAGTTCAATGCACATGGTAGGTATGGGCAGTCTGCCTATGGAAAACGCAACCGGCTGGAATCTTACAACTGCTACTACTACAGAAGACAACATTTCTCTAAACTATTCAACTCATGAAGAATATGGAAACTCAGTAACCGGAATAAACGGTGTCGATTCACCGGAAGATTGGAGTTGGTACTGGACTCTTTACCTATGGAATGCCAATAATTCCACTTGGCAAGAAAGTAGTGTAGGGGTGGACAGCGTAATCATCATGCAAGATACAAACCACATCGCATGGGCTGCCTCTAATGCAAATCAAAGCATGATACCAATGCCAATGTCTGCTAATATGGACATGAATAATAGTAGCGAAACTTCAATTTCTCATTCTACGCAGACATTTATTCTGGATGAAGACTGGAAACCTCTAATCGTTTATACTGGCTCAACTTGGGACGTTGAAAATTTTGTTGAGGATATCGATAGAGCTGTGAATAATGCAAACCATCCTGACCATTCGGATTCCCACATGCCCGGATTTACCATACACATCGTGGCAATTAGCCTTGGCATAGCGATTATCGCTGCAAGAAGAATTGAATAATTTAGGATAGATTCTTGAAAGGAATACACTCCCGTCGGTTTGGGCCGAGATCGCATAGCCTGGTAGTGCGGTGGACTTGAAATCCACTGTCCCTTGGACACGGGAGTTCGAATCTCTCTCTCGGCGCCTCACTTAGTTCGACCACTGTATGCTATGAAAGGGTTCAACAACTCAATCGGTCGTGGGCTGTTCATGGCCGGCCGAAAGGTGCAAGTTGCCCTGCTGACTTCGCTATTGTTACTACTAGCAGGATGTATCTATGCAGACACTCCTGAATGGGGAACTGGCGCTGGCCAAATGAAAGTTACAATCGATTCTGACGCTAATACTGCAAATATTCAATCAGAAATGGGAGACGGTTACAGTAATGATAATGTTCCATTAATCGAATGTGAAAATTCAACAATTAAGGTAACAGGACTTATCATTTCTTCAACTGTTTACAGTGAACATCCTATGGAGGATGGGATTAACTCGGCAATGGGTGCAGGAATAATCATTCACAAGATGAGTTATTCTGAAGCAGAGAATGTCGAAGAGGGCACTGCTGGAAGGGTCAGCCTCAAAGATTGGTCAAACCCTGTGATGCCTACTGAAGCCGTTGGTTCAAAACTGTCCGAAAACGCAGATGATTGGGCGATAATCGGAATTATTCCAGGAAGCGAGAATATTGCTGACGGATTGAATATCCTAGAACACTGGCATGAGCCAATCAAATTAACTGGATACTTAGTAGATGAAGGAGCCCTAAATACAAATCTTGATGATAACTGCAAGTTAGATGGTCAAGGCCACGGTATGTTGGTCACAAGTATCGAAACCGGCCAGGGAGAGCTAAGTTTG
This sequence comes from Methanobacteriota archaeon, assembly GCA_029979405.1. The sequence goes on along the minus strand of JAPOHM010000016.1, from coordinate 9,342 downwards.
AAAGGTGGTTCTGGAGAATACAAAATTGGAGACACTGATATTTTTGGTGCTTGGGGATTCATATTCTTCTTCTTAATTGCTGGAGTAGGAGGAGGAGTTGGTCTGTTCATTCTATCTACTATGATTGTAAGACAAGGTGCTAAATCGACTGCGGAAACCCTACTTGGAAGAGAAGGATTTGCAAAGGCTCTCCAAATGAAAAAGGACCTCAAGAAATCAAAGAAAGACGGACTTGAGAGTGCGAGCGACAGAGCCGAAAAGGCTAGAAAACAAAGTCCACCTCCAAAGAAGGAAAAGAAGCAAGAGGAAGTGGCTATCGCTGGATTTAACCTCGATAATGTACTATCTTCTGCTGAAAGCGATGATTCTGGCCCAACGCAATTTGGTGGCGCTAGTTCTGTAGTAGTAACAGATGAGGCGAAAGAAATGTCCAACACAGTGGCATCACAGGCCCCAATATCAAGCCCAATGCCAACCTCTAACGTTGTATCGACAACTCAATCTACTCCGGAACCTAGAGGGCATTTCTCTGCTTCTGCTCCTTCGAGAGCGACCCAACCAACACAAGCAAGTGAGCCTACCGAAACGAGAAGACCGGTAAAGAAGAGAAAGTCGGTCAAGAGAAGTGCTCCACAGCCTGAACCAAAGCCTGCTCCACAAAGAGAAACCAGAAGTTCACCATCGGTTGCCGATGATGAAGAATTCAGTGATTTCTCATTCTGATGCCCATTTGACATCATTTGCCCCGCGAACCAGTATTTGGTTTAGATGCCATTCAAGAATTGCTGGGCTCTGAATTATTGGCTCGCCATCTGCTTGGACCCAAGTTGCAGTAGAAAGTGGTTCTTCTGAAACATTCCCGTCTTTATCGACCGGTTTTATTTCTATTCTGTTAGCTTTCTTTTGAGTTATACCCCATTTACCGATGTGCTTGCCTTTCTTCATGGGGCCCATCAATGAAAGCATTGCAATTCTAGAAAGTCTTGGAGCGTAAACTATCGAGCCGTTTTCGTCAACTGGACTCACTCCTGGACAGACCTGATATCCTCCTCCGAATGTTTCCCCAGTCGTTGCCGCAAACATCGTAAAATCATGTATCTGCCCCTCATCATCATCAAGTTTGAGCCATACTTTCCTTCTCTTCCAAAAGGGGATTGTTGTTATTCCAAGATATGTGTATTTCTTGTTCCCTTTGATCCACTTTGCTCGAGAAAGTTTTGCTCTTGATATTGCGCTAGTAATTCCCGCATCGGATTCCAAGAAAACCCATCTCACAATTCTGCCATCTTGTGAAGACGGTCCGTCCCATTCATTCGCAGTGGGTGCTGGATAGTCTCCTTCGCTTGAAGCTGGGAATCCTTCAAGCCTCCATGCAGCACACTTCCTGTCGGTACCGTTGAATAAAACGTCAACAGCTTGGTCTAAATTTTTCCTCGATATTCCTTGGGTAATTGCATAATCGTTGCCTGAGCCAAATGGAATTATTCCGAGTGGTATTTCGCTTCCTCTTAGAGCGCTTGCAACTTCATGGACTGTACCGTCACCGCCTACCGCAACCACCATCTCAGGATTTTCAGAATTTCTCAAATCCCATGCTAATTGAGATGCATGTCCCACACTTTCAGTAAAATGAGTGATAACTTTACAGCCCCTATCCTCAATTTTTTTTGCCAAATCCGGCCATCTCTTTTCGCAAGTATAGTCCCTGCTCGCCGGATTCACTATGCAGTGAATGGTCTCCATGAACTACGCAGAGTAAAACAAAGCAATCAAATCTATTGGTATACCAGCCCGTCTTATGGCTTGGAGCACTGAAGACGAGGTTTTCATGCTTCGCGCCATAGAAGTTGCCGAAAAAGGAAGAGGTAGGGTCCGACCTAACCCTTTAGTTGGTTGTGTTCTCGTAAAGAACGGAGCTGTGATTGCCGAAGGATGGCATGACCACCTCGGAGGATTACATGCAGAACAAATGGCGATACATGACGCTGAGGAAAACGGCCACAATACTAACGGCTCAATCGCTTATGTTACTCTTGAACCATGCAATCATTTTGGTAGGACACCACCCTGTACTGAGGCTTTGCTATGGGCAGGAATATCTGAAGTGATAATAGCGCATGAAGACCCGAATCCTTTGGTAAGAGGAAATGGAATAAAGGTTTTAGAAGATGCTGGAATCAAGGTTAGATACGGACTGCTAGAACAAAAAGCCGCTACTCAAATGAGAGAATTTTTGCATTGGTGTGAGCACAGAAGACCGTATGTAACAGTAAAAGTAGCAACAGATGCAAACGGCTCTGTTGATGATATTTCAGAAGATTCAAAGCGCTTTACAAGCCAAGATTGTCTTGTAAAAGTCCACGAACTCAGAAAGGATTGCTGTTCAATATTAGTAGGCGCCGATACGGTAATCCGGGACGACCCTTCTCTAACTGTCCGACTTGTTGAGTCTGACAAACAGCCTCTAAGGATTGTAATAGACCCTAATCAAAAGATCCCGTCGTCAAGCAAATTGCTTACGGATGGATTTGCCACCAGGCATTTAACTTCAGACTTTAGAGGGTTGCCTGCATTACTCGATATGCTTGGGGACCTCGAAATACAGAGGTTGCTAGTTGAAGGTGGCCCTTTCACAATAAATCAATTTCTAAACCAAAATTTGGTCGACGAGTTTATTTTGGTTAAATCCAATAAAACTCACGTTTCACCAGTGCAAGCCGAATTCGACTTGAGTAAATTTACAGTAACGAATACTGAAACTTGGGGAAATGAGGAAGTCACAATTTACAATAGGTGATTGAATGGAAGTTATCCACGAAGGCCCTGTTGTCTGTTTACGGGGTTGGCATCCAGCAATTTCTCGACAGGAAGCGTTAGCCATGTTCCCTGAAATTGAAATTAATCGAAACGAATCGAGAAGATTGCTTACAGCTGTAGGGGATACTGATTGGTCAAGACTTGAAATAATGTCTGGTGCTGAATGTGCTCTAATTGGCGGAGGTTTAGCAAAATGGGATTCAGTAGACTCTTTGCTTGCAGGAATAATTGTAACAAAGGAATCTGAAATGGCGGTCGAATGCTGGAGACATGAAGGTAAAATTGATGTTAGTACCAAGGAGATAGAACAAAAAATTGGAGGCTTGTTTTTTGATAAGGGTTCAACATTCAACCTATCAAACCCAAAAAAGCGATTTGGAGTTGTTCTTGATGCATCTGCGAATTACGTTGCTTGGGGTTGGATGGTCGGGCCGGGCCCGGGCAAACACGGATGGAGCTCGATGCGCGCAAATAAAAGGCCTTTTTTCCGACCCGTAAGTCTCGAACCAAGGTTAGCAAGAGCCGCGGTAAATATTGCAGCTGGCATAAATTCAGGAATTGTTGTTGACCCAATGTGTGGAACAGGAGGGATAGTTATCGAAGCCGCATTGAGCAATAGAGTCGCGCTTGGATTTGATTTCGACCCCGAGATGGTAATTGGAAGTAATCAAAATATTGAGTGGGCAAATACCTCTGCTAGAGTTGTAAGAAATGATGCAACAAGTTGTGAATTTCCAACTGACACCTGTGCGATAGTCGTCGACCCTCCTTATGGTAGAAATTCAAGAGCAGAAGATTCACTTTTGCATAACACCTTGAATAATATACAATCCCAAGGCTTGAATTGTAATTTAGTAATAATATTGCCAACCGACGAAAAACAAGATAATTTGGATGAATGTATCGATTATGAAATCGATTTACCACAGATAACAATCAAAACAGCTTATTCTATTCCTGTCCATAAATCGTTAGGCAGGATAATGATTATTGCTTCAATTTCTCCTCTAAATTAAGCAAATTGAAGGCATCTTCATCGTTAGGAGCATCGAATTGGTCTCGATAAGGACATAAATCATCCAAAATTGCTGAGTCGCTTTCATCCAGAACTATTGGATAACTTTTGCAGCCTGCAGGTCTGTAATCATACACTGTACAAACTCCTGGGGCATCCTTTGCGTCAGAGTTAGTCGCCAAAAAAACGCAGGCTTTAGTCGATTGATTGTTCAGTAACCTCCGTATTCCCTCACTATCTCTAGTTGAGAACTCAGATTCATCAAGCCCTGTTCTACGGGAAAGAAGACTCGCTTCAACAGCGGTTATTGGCATGGTTGTCTCCCTACAACAAGCGCTACATTCGTTTTGAATGCAGGGTAAGTGCTTGGCCATATAACTCCCAATCAATGAAAGCACTTGAATGAACGCGAGGGTGTGGTTCAAGAAGGGGTGGCTTTTCGCCTGATTAGGGCAATTAGGGTAGTCTGGATATCCTTCCGGCCTTCGGAGCCGGAGACGTGGGTTCGAATCCTGCATTGCCCGCCATCAATTTCTCTGTGAGCCGTGAGGCTCAAGTGCCACCTACACTACGGTGTGACATGGGCTGTAATCTAAGAGACCTTGCTTCTGCACAAGACACAACAATGGAAGCAATGCGAGGGAAAATTGTTGGAATTGACAGTTTTCTATTAGCGTTTCAATTTCTTACAACGATTAGAGATAGGTCTCCAACTGGTGATGGAGGGCCATTGAAAGCAGATAATGGTAAAGTTGTAGCTCATTTGATGGGTTTCCTAGCTCGTGCTTCAACTCTACTTTCTAAGGGTGTAAAGCCAGTTTTCATTTTCGATGGAAAGCATCCTGAACTAAAAAAAGAGGAAATGGACGCTCGGAGGCTTGTTCGTGAACAAGCAGAATTGGAGTGGAAGGCTGCACTTGAAGCGGGAGATTATGCAACAGCACAAAAAATGGCTCAGAGATGTGTAAAATATACTCCAGAAATGGTTGATGAATCTATTGAGATGTTGAAATTGATGGGAATACCTGCCTTTAGAGCCGCTGCAGAAGGAGAGGCTCAAGCAGCGGTTATGGCTGCCAATGGGCAGTTGGATGTTGTCGCTACTCAAGATTGGGATGCCCTACTTTACGGCGCCCCAATCGTAATTAGAAATCTTACCTCCGACGGTAGCAAAAGAATGGGTAGAATCATTCGAGCCCAAGAAATAGAGCTCTCTCAAATACTCAACGACCACGAATTAAGTCGTGAACAATTAGTCGATTTAGGAATTATGATTGGTACTGATTTTCACCCAGGAATCAAAGGCATAGGTCCAAAAACAGGTTTGAAGTTGATCAAAGAGTTTGGCACGATTGAAGCCGTTTGCGAAGCGAAAGGAAAAGAAATTCCAGAAAGATTGGACGAGATTAGACAAATTTTCCATGACCACCCTGTAGTAGAGGTTTCGGATGAGGATCTAAAACAGGGCAGTGTTGATGTTGAGGGGCTGAAAAAATTCTTAATCGACGATAGACAATTCTCTCAAAAAAGGTTCGACAACGCAATCGATTTACTGAAAGATGCCGGTTTAGTACGAGATGGTGGCCAAACATCCCTATTCTCTTTCTGAAATAAAACGCAGAGGACTCGCAAGGACTGGATCACCTTTCCATTCGGTAACAACTCCTCTTGCTATGCTTTGGATATCGTTTAATGCCTCGCTGATTTTATTGATCGGAGATGTTGGTATTCCTTGCAACATTTCACAAATTTCAGTTCTAGAATATCCTGACGTGATAGATTCTATCAATTCGACTAACTCCTTTCGAGAATTTACTCTTTCTTGATTTGTTTTCCAATTGTTTTCAATGTCAAAGGATAGACATAATTTTTCAAATTGGCTATCCGAACCTACAGCGATTACAACATATCCATCGCTTGCTTTGAAAGCTTGGTATGGTACTAAATTTGGATGGCCTGAACCCAATAATTGTGGATCTTTTCCACTGATTAACTGATTCTGCCCCTGGTTTACCAATGAAGCTATTGCACAATCCCATAATGAGATATCTAGATGAGTTGATTTCCCGGTTCTCTCTTTGTAAAACAGTGCAGATAATATTGCATTACCGGCATATAACCCCGTTATTACGTCTATCCAGGCTACTGGGACTTTTATCGGACCTCCATTTTCTTCACCATTCATGCTCATAATTCCACTCATTGCCTGAAGTGCCAAGTCATAGCCCGGGTCTTGCGAGCGAGGCCCGCTTTGTCCAAAGCCTGTAATCGAGCAAACTATCACATCGCTCTGTATCGGTCCAATTAATCTCTCAAGTTGTCCGGGACGGAAATTCTCTACAACAACATCTGATTCTGCAATTAGTTGCTGGATTTTATCCTTATCTTCTTTTAAATTGTGAAAGATAATTTCCTTTCCACGATTGCAAGACAGGTGGTACGCAGCAGTTCCATCATCAAGGAATGGAGGGCCCCAGCCTCTAGTATCATCTCCCCACGGAGCCTCAACTTTCGTAACCATAGCTCCTAAGTCGGAAAGCATCTGAGTACAATATGGCCCTGCTAAAATTCGTGACAAGTCTAGTACTTTTACACCTTCAAGGGCACCGATCATAACTTTCACCCCACTTCAATAAACCATATTGTAAATTAATTACATCATCAGTTTCGATTTCAACGCTTTCCCAACCATCCGGTATTGTATCAATTCCCGTGTAATCGACAACAATCCAAGCTATTTCCTTCAAGTCTTCGCATTCAGTCAGTTCTAATTCCCATCCACTATCTGTGGTTCTCCAAATTGCCAAGTTTGATTTGTCACTATCTGGGTCTAAAGTAATGTGCATTGTATACATTCGATGCATTGCCAAATCGGAGTCTGAAATGAATAGTATATCCTCTCCCTCAGCGATTTCGCCGTTGAGTTGACTGCCGATAATTTGTGTGCCTCTCTCACCAACAGTTACCGAAAATATTGCTAAATTGATGACGATCATGATGGCAATAAACGAGTAGGCTAATTTTTGATTTTCGTCAGAAATAAGACTGTATGATTCATCATTAAGGAATCGGATGAAAATCAGTGGTATGAAAAGCAAGGTTAGATATCTTGGATTATTTCGCAATGTAAATAATATTTCAAAAATCCCCGAATCAGCGAAATAGGCTTCACTTACCCATAAACCTGCAACCCAGCCTATCAAAACAGCAAGTGAAACAAAAGTGCCATTTTGTAGAATAATCGCCTTATTGTCTTCTAAATTCGGATTTTTCTTACCGAGCAAAACTGCACAGTATAGGAATATTACTGCGGCGATTAGCGAGGATATTAGCGCGATTATCACGTCTACACTTAACAGAGGCACACCGTTTCTGTAAATTACAAAGATTTCTGTTGAAAATGCGAGAATTGTAAAGGTAATCAAATTGAATTGAACTTTTTGAGATAAATAAAATCCAGCGACTGCAACTAATCCCATCCATAATGGCATCCCTTTGAAAGAGCAAATTATGAAAATAGATATTATCGGGAAAATCCACCACTTTTTTTGATTAGGGTTCTGTAATCCTTTCACTACACAATAAATCGCCAAACTCGTTAACAATAGGATTGCACTTTCTTGGTACAGTCTACCAGTACCTCGAATTAAGGGAGGATAAATGGAGGCTAATGCTGGTACAGTTAGGGCCCTATCTTTACCAAATAGAGAGTTTGTTACAAAATAGATTACTGCAAGACATGCAAGTCCGATAGCAAGTGACAGTAGGTGCATAGATAAAATTGATACTCCAAAAATTGCAAGCCAAATCTGCATAATCATGTGCCATGCAAACCACTTGTCTTCTGAAGAAACCTCTTCAGGGGTGGAGCCAAATTTGGAATCCTGTCTCAATTCCCCCCATTCAAGGTCGCCTTCACCATCATTCATCTGGTCTGTCACGTATGTAGCGTGGACATGTGCGTCTAATCCAATCGGCATCATGTAAGCAGCAATAATATGGAATAGTATTCCAATAATTAGGAGAATTTTCCAATGTCGCTTCTCCATGTCAATCCCTATACTAAATTGGTATTGAGTTCTTTGTTTAGATTACAGCAATAATGGCGGTTTCCAGTTACCATCATTGCGACCGTGATCTAAAATGTGCCAGTAAATCGTTGACTCCGCCTCATCTGGTAAAACGAAAGGGCCAAGCTTTTTCCAAACCCTCTTAGCGTTAAATCTCAGAAAAGGAATTGATAGGGCTGGACCACATGTCGGTAAAGTAAACTTTGTCAACCACGGCATACTCTTTACTCCAGAGTCGTATAGTGCTTTCTCTACAGCATTCCAATCTTTCCAAGGACCGGCCTTTTTCCTAACTAACCAAGAAGGATTAACGCTGGAATCTATCTCAAATCCAGCCTCAGCAATTACGGGTGCCATCCATGGTGCAATATATCCAGCAGGCGCTCTAAACCAGGGCCTATATGCTGCTTTTGCAAAATTCATGACCTTCCCTTTGGCTTCCAAAAGCGCCGCCATAAATCCATCTGAGTCTTCTTCATATGCAGACCAACATTTGTGGGTAAGGCCGTGACACCCTATGGTAACCTGTGGATGTTTATTGAGTAATTTTGACAGCCATTGAACGAATTGCTCATCGTCTAACTGATCTGCAATTACAAATATCGTAAGGGTAACTTGGGTTTTATCTAGCCATTCTTCGAATCTTGACATTGCGAAACTCAATTCATCGGATGTATTCCTTAGATTTGTTCCCCTAGAACGAGTTGGATGGCCTTGGAAAATTGGTTTGTGGCGGATATCATCTGAATCCACGGTCAGCCAGACCGGTTTCATCTACTCACCCCTGTCCAACTGAATGAGATGCAATATGTGAGGAATGGTTCTTCCATCTATCTCAATCGGGACATAGCCTTCAACTGCTAAGCCATTCCATTTCTGACATATCGATTTTGAGGTCGCTAAACCGGCTTCATTATGAGGATGTACTGTGATTTCAATCAAAGATTGTTCAGTTCTATCTTTCTGCCAGGTGAAAATAGCATCAACGCAGGCGGAGGCTATTTTCTTGTTTCTCCAACTCTTTCTAACCCAGTATCCTAAATTGTAGGCTGAAGCGGCTAATTGAAGTTCATCTCCAAAACCTATCATTCCAACGAATGAGTTGTCTTCTTGGGAATGAATCGCCCAAAAATGAATCTTATCTCCATCACGATGTAATTCCAAATCTATCATCAAATCTGCAATTTGGCTTCTTGCTTGTTCCCCCTCTCTAAGCCATGGCAAGGCTGCTTTTGCCGCATTCGGGTCTTCTATGTAAGCTTCCATTACTTCGGGTAAAATCCTGCGGTTCACCGGACGTAAGATTACAAGTTCGTTGACGGATAACTCTGGCGTTTCCATCATCGACCCCTCACACTACTCCAAGATGCGTAATTGCTGAATTAACATGTTCATTTCCTGGATGCGAGATTTTCGCTTTTTCAAGCATTGATTTAACAT
>JAPOHM010000058.1 GCA_029979405.1 Methanobacteriota archaeon | reverse complement strand
GCGGTTCCATCGGGAGCAATAGATATCCAAACCAGAGCAGAAGGTATACCGAAGATGAAAATTGCAATTGATGTTAGAAGTACTGATTTCTCTCTTTCATATCCGTGGTCGACGAAATTTCTTACACATAACTCCACAGTTGAAATCATAGAAGTAAGCGCGGCGAATGAAAGTGCGAGGAAGAATCCGCTCATCATCACCCATGCTCCGATGCCACCGCCAGGAGCCTGTGCGAATACTTCTGGTAAAGCCAAGAAAGTAATTGCAGATGACCCGCTAGTTACAGTGTCAAGCGGGTTGTCAGACACAGCGAAAATTGCAGACAAGACCGTTAGTCCAGCAATGATGGAAATCGAGTTGTTGGCTAATCCCATCGTGAAGGCGTTCAGAGTTGTGTCCTCGTCTTTCCTCATGTAAACTGAATATGTGATTGCCATTCCCATACCTGCAGAACAGGACCATGCTGATTGGGAAAGTCCGTTAATCCAAATTGAAGGATCGCTCAACGACGACCAATTCACGGTAAACATGAACAGGAAACCGTCCAAAGAACCATCTTCTAAGTCCATCATCAAAGATAGACCTAATGACATGAATAGGAGAATGAACAGTGAAACCATCAAAATTACGTTGACCTTTTCGATTGCCTTTGCCCCTTTCCAAATCGCTATAAGAGTAATCGCAATTACCAAGAATTGGAAGAAAATTACGGAACCTGGTGATTGTAAGAATTCATTCCATACCAGCTGAGTATCTACATTTTCTCCAACTAGACCGTTAGTGATTCCGAGTTGGAAATATTTCAAGCACCATCCAGCGACGACGGCATAGTAGAATCCAATCGCTGTAGATATCCATGCTGTCCAAAGACCCATCCAAGCGAAATTCTTACCTGCGAATATTCTGAATGTTCCGATTGTTCCAGTTCTACTTCTCTTACCGAGAGCGAATTCTGCAATAACCAGAGGTATAGACCATGCAAAAAGGAAGAACAACCAAGGGATTAGAAATGTTCCACCATCGTTTGCACCTACCATCCTTGGAAATCGCCAAATGTTACCAGTTCCTATCGCTGCTCCTATAGCAGCGAAGATGAGCCCCATCCTGCCACTGAATTCGTCAGATTGTTGGCTCATGCAGAGCCCTCCTCAATGAATTCAGCATCTAAGATTGCATCTTTTTGGCTTTCATCATCCATCATCATTCTCAGGCAAACACCAAGTCCACCCCAAACAAATGTCGCAATAAGTGCGAATAGAGCAATCGAGCCAAACGCACTTCCAAAGGCGGCTCTGTAAGAAATTTTCAGCTCATAATATTGAGAGGTCGGGGGATACTCAATCTTCTGAGTTCCACCTAAAGTAGAAACCATTGCTTTGTAATGTAAGTAACCGTTTTCATCATCCTCGACCGGTAAGTCTGCTATCACCTTGTAGCCAAGCCCACTCGAATTCAATAAGTCACAAGTTGAACCTTCAACGACTCTAAACTTAGCCATAGACCAAGCCTCTGAGAACCATTCCTTTGGACCGTAATCGGATTGCGCACGACTTGGTTTGACCATTCTATACATTACGTGTGAATCTTTCATGTCGAGGTCGATTACGAATGAATTATCAAGACACATTTCAACTGGAATGCTTCCAGAGGTTGGAACTTCTACTTCATTTGGTTCTTGCAGAACTTGGTTCTTTACCACGTTTGCAATTTCAAGGTCAGCCCTTTCCCTTGGGTTGTCTGCAATCTTAATCATGTAAAACGCAATTCCATTATTCCTTACAGCTATGTGGTCAACATCGTCTTCATGCTGATGGAATGCTGTTCCAATTTCCATAGTGTAACAGTATGAGCCATGTACTCCATAATGCCAATCACAGAAATCTCCAGTCGTTGGATATAGGTCTGAAGATTGCATGTTTGTATAATCTGTCATCTCTGCCATTTGGTCTCCATGGTAAACCAACTGATCGTGGTCAGTAGTTTGACAACCTGTGCAATGACCCCAAGGATACAAAACAAGTTCAGAGTATGAGTGGTAAGTCAAAGTTGCCTTGTAATCTGATGCACCATCACCATCGTCATCATTCATTTCTGTCATGTCTTGAATGAATTTTGTTTCAGGTTCAGAGTTTCCACCTGCCCAGTCTTCGTCTGTGAGGCCGTCATTATCATCATCTTCACCATCGACGTTATCTTCGTTGATTAGGCCATCACCGTCGTTATCTGTAGTGTCGTACGGCCCTGTGTAAACGTCATTATTAGAAATTCCAGCCCGTTCATCTTCTGCAGGAGTGCATGTTCCTGGAATTAGTGGTACTGTTGCACCAAGAGGCCATCCCCATTCAAACTGGTAATTTCTGTTTAGGTCGACACCATCACAGTCTTCGTCTACCTGTTCATTTGGATCTGGAAGGGGTTCAGGACCGTTATTCCTGAGGTTCTTTCTCCATCCTCCGCTTGGGCAGGTTTCCCATGCTGGAGCAGGACAGAAAACTTCTCTGTCGTAGATATTTCCATCTACATTTAGCATCGGAATAAGATATACTTCTCTACTGTCGATTAGGTTGGTTAATTCAACTTCACTAAAGTCTTCATCGACTCCGAAATCACCTGGATTGCATGCTTTCCCATCACCGTTTGAATCTTGATATTCAGGAGCTAAAGCCAAACAATCTCCATCATCATCGACTTGCCCATCACCATCTGCATCACCCCACGGGTCCTCGTCAACACGACCATCGCCATCATTGTCGACTGGCCCTTTGCCGTAGTAATAAGCAACCGTTTCCATAAACAGAATCGGGGTTTGATAGCTCATCCATTCTCTTGCGTGGTGGTTACCGACAATCATTATGTCTGGCCTGTCAGCATAATTTCCGTTATCTCCGTTGAATGCGTTGTAATCTCCGCCTTGAACATCCTTGGTAATCTTCAACCAAGGTGATGCATATCCATAATGCCAGCCTTCGTATGTATCCGCTGAGGTTTCTTCACCCCTTGCGTTAATTCCACCGTTCAAACCTTCATGGAATTCGAAAATATCTGGATTATCTTGTGCAAGCCTCATCATTCTTGCCTTCATCGTTACATAGGTGTGGTATTCCTTGAATTGCAAGATTTCATCGCCACCCCAAGGGAATACGTATTCACATGAGGTTTGGCCTTCTATTTCTTCGCAGGTCAGGTACAAACCGTCGTCGATTCCTTCCCAAGTCTCCTGCGGAGTTTTTCCCTCATCTTCTTCTAAGTTAGCCGAATAAGCCGAACTAACTGCCGGAGCTAAAAATGACAGCAAGAACGGTAGAAGAAGTATCGCTAAGGAAGTTTTTCTGGAATGAAACATCATGGCTACCAATTACCCCACTGCCCACCCCCTTTTCAAATCGTCGCGTGAATTGATTAGCCCCCGTAGGGGGCTGTTGATACTATAAGAAACATCAAAACCATTACTGAACTGGAACGAACTATGCAAAACGTAATCGAGATGGTTCCCGGACATGATAAGTCAATTTATGGAATCAGTATGGAATCTATCATAACTTCGGTGATTATTCTTGGTATAATTCTCATTACAAGAACTCTAAGTGGAATTCTTATTCCTAAAATTTTCAACAATTTACAATTGGTTAGCGAAGTAGCAAAAAAAGCCCTCGTTGATTCGGGGAAATCATTGGGAGTAGCGGCAGGATGTTGGATAGGAATTTACATCGGAGAGCAATATGAAACACTTACATCAACTTTGCAATTAATTTTGGTTATCTCGTTAGTTGTTACCGCATTTAGATTCGTAGGCGTAATCCATGCTTTCGTGCTATGGACTGATGAAGATGGAGAATTAGATGGCTCTCAAAAGACCGTAATTACCGCGGCAGAAAGCATAATTCGATTTCTGATTGTCATCTTTGGATTGATTTTCATTGCTGACGCTCTAGGATTTGAATTAACGACACTTGTAGCAGGATTGGGAATAACCGGATTGGCTTTAGCTCTGGCTGCGCAGGATACTATTTCCAATATTTTTGGAGCAACCACTGTTCTCCTTGACCGACCGTTTCAGGTTGGAGATTGGGTAGTCATAGGTTCTGTCGAAGGAGAAGTAATTGAAATTGGTCTGCGAACAACACTAATTCGAACAAGTTTGGACACTGTAGTAACAATGCCGAATGCCAACCTAACAAATACTCCTGTAGAAAACTGGGGTAAAAGGAGATTCCGAAGATGGCAACCGATTTTCAAATTGGACATCAACTCTGACCCTGCTAAGGTTTCGATTTTCTGTGATGCTATTGACAAAATGATCAAGGATCATGAAAAGACGATGAAAGAAGAGTCCTCCTTTGCAAAAGTTTCTGCATTAGGCCCAGATGCTATCGATGTTGGTTGTAACATATACTGGGATATCGACAGTGGAGTGGTGGAGAGAGAAACAAGAGATGAATTCCTGATGAAGGTAATGGAGCTTGCAACATCTCATTCACTAATGTTCCATGACAATAGAAGGCGTCATAGTTCATGACGCCAGTCAGGTTCTAAATTTCTGTACATTACTCCTGAAATTAATCCAATAATTGAGAACGTAGCATATCCAATTGTAGCGTTTTCAAAATGGTTTGCTGAGGATAACCATAAAGTCGAAACAAGGCCAAAAATGGATAAAGGAATTCCCATTTTCAAGAGGCGCATTATTCCTAACTTGGCTTGAAATCTATCGACCTTTGACAAATATTCATCGATTGTGTTCGATTCTTCTCCATAGGCATAACACTGAGCCTTTTTGAAAATCTCAACATCATACTTCATGTGGGCCAAACCACCTGTCGCAGTACGCATCACTGAATTGCTACGATATTTCTCACCTATCGAATTCATCCATTCTGACAATACATTATATTCAACCGCCTGCCGTAAAATTGGTAAGTTTGTGTCATTTTTCCAAATTAATTTTTCACTCAAAAATATGGGAACAACTCTCATTTTTTGAAGATTAAATTTTGGGATAGCAATCGTGTTTTTACAATGAGGTGCCCTCCACAATGTATTGGTTTGCAAGATATCTTCTGCTGATTTTAATCGGTTGTTCCAGTTTCTCTCATCATTAGGAGTAGCCCAGCCACCATCAATCAAGACAGTATGTAGTTTTGCAAGAGAATTACCTGTAATTTCAGTTGGTGTTTTCTTAGGATAAATCAGAACGAAATCACCATCTTTTTCACTTCCTGCAACGGGTAAATCAACAATGTCAGATATCACTTTTACAATTTTTGAATTTTTAGAAAGCCTAGAAGAATGATTTCCTGTTGGAATAGGGCACACTAATGCTTCAAAATCACCTATGTCTAACCAGATACCATGTTGGTCATTTCTTATCTCAACAATTTCATTCACCTCAGGCCATTCTCCCCATGACCTGTCAAGTTCGTTCCACCAATCGATAGATAGGTTAGGAACATGAAGCGGAGTTGTACCCCATTTTGTATAAACGGAAGACTCATCATGGCTCTGGATAATGCCAGACGGCCACCATGGTTTGTCCTCCATGACAGGCCGAGGGGCTTGGGGGGATTAACTCAAACGGTTGAAGAGAATCGGCTATGTGAAGGGGGCGATGGAATGGGTATCAGTAATCGCCTCGGTGATGTCCTTGGAAATGCAGTTGAAGCAAAACTGCTTAGACAGGTGAAAGAACATCCGGTTTCTGTAAACCACCTTGCGATAATCATGGATGGAAATAGAAGATTCGCATGGTCAAAGGCATTGGAAACCGATCTTGGACACAAACTTGGGAAAATTAAACTTGAACAAGTTCTTGATTGGGTCTTAGAGTTAGAAATTCATTACTTTACAGTTTATGCTTTATCAACAGAAAATCTGAATCGTCCTGAAAATGAATTGGATGGTTTATATCGATTGTATATCGAGGGATTGCATGACATTGCAGATGATGGAAGAATCCATGAAAATAAAGTCAAGGTTCAAATTATTGGTAAAAGGGAGCTTCTTCCCAAGTCTGTAAACGACGCAATTGATTATGCTGAAAACAAAACCGCTGATTATGGAGACTACACCTTTACTGTATGCCTAGCTTACGGTAGTCGTGAAGAGATGATTAGTGCCATCAAAAGTATCGAGGCGGACCATAAATCGGGTAAATTACCATTAGATGAAATCAACCAAAATGAAGTCAGTAAGAGATTGTACACAGCAGATATGCCAGACCCAGATTTAGTAATTAGAACTTCAGGAGAAGAAAGAATTTCTAATTTCCTTCTTTGGCAGATGGCTTATTCTGAATTATACTTTTCAGATGTATTTTGGCCTTCATTTTCTAAGAAAGAATTACTCAAAGCTATTCAGACTTATCAAGCAAGAGTAAGGCGTTACGGTGAATAGTATGCCTGCTTGCGATGAATGTGGACAGTGGGAAGCACCGTCATTAGCGGTTGATGCAATCGTAATTAACTCTGGAAAGATCCTGTTGATAAGAAGAGGAAATGAACCATGGAAAGGCATGTTGGCATTCCCGGGTGGATTTGTGGAAAAAAACGAGGACCCTGAAGTCGCCGTGATTAGAGAGTTAAAGGAAGAATGTGGTTTGGATGGAGTAGTACAAAAATTAGTTTGCGTCAATGGTAGCCCAGATAGGGATCCAAGAGGACATGTAGTTTCTATTGCATATCTCGTATATGCCGAAGGAGAACCAATAGCAGGAGATGATGCGGCAGATGCATCCTGGTACGATGTATCAGAAATTACCGAATTAGCAGGGGACCATTTCTCAATGTTAGAACGGCTAAATTTTACATAAAGGAATTGATGTGGTTTAACAATGCAAGCAATGCCTATACCGCAATTTCCTGGACAGCAGATGATTATCGTCCAGAACAATAGTAATTCTAACGGCGTTGTTTCTCTAATTATGGGGCTAATGACTTGGTTTGTAATTCTAGCATCATTGATTATTCCACCAGTAGGATGTTGTTTCTTTCTGACCGCACCAATTGGAATAATCACTGGCCACATGGGAAATGATACTTCAGCAACTATTGGACTGGTTCTAAATTATTTGGCAGTACTTCCTTTCCTATTACTGATAGGTGGACTCGTAGCGCTCGCATCTACTGCTGGAGTCTAATTATTTCGAGAATCTCACTTTTTACATCTGGCCATTCTATCGAATCTAATTCATCCAAAAGATGCAACCCTGCTAGCCAAGATGCATAAACAGATTCGCTTGCATTTTCGGTTATGAAAATGGGGTAACCATCATCTTGTAACTTCTGTAAAAACCCTCTTTTAGCCTTTGAAACAAGCAGTGTTGGAACTCCTAAAATTGCAGCTTCACTCGCTAATGTCACGGACTGAGTGATAACCCCATCAGACTTTGAGATTACTTCATCTAACATCCAAGGATTGCCTTCGTACTGATTTTCACTAGCATCTGTAATTTGCAAACCTTTCAACCAATCCTCTGGAATGGACAAGATCTCATCACTATCGTGAACTCCATCACCTACAAGCTTCCTTAGTAGAATGTTAGGTGGATCTGAAACGCTTCCTGGCCTTATTCTAGGCCTGAGATGAGCGTGCCCGTGTAAACCAGTAATCCTGTGGATTTTTGCTTTCTTTTGAAAGAGATATTTGCACAGCGTTTCATCGAAATGATTTGGAATAATGATATCAGATGGTTTAGCTAACCTGTGAGCGACGTGATTGATTTCAGTATCGGTAATATAGAATCGCTGGCTCTTTTTCGGTGCTACTCTTAATTCAATTGGCGCACCTATTGAAATTACTTTGTCAACATTTTTCAGAGCTTTTTTGGAAAGCCTGTGCCTAAGGTATGCTTTTCTCAATCGTTTTTTACCAACTGGTCTTGGTACCCAAACTGTCTTTCTGCGTGGAAGATGTCCATCACAATTTTCCAACATATTTCGGACCTCTTCTCTCTCACAAGCAATAATTACGTCATCTGTTTCAGAAATTTCTCTCATTAGCGGAGCGAGAAGCCTAGCGTGTGCCGGATGGTCAATAACCCAGCCAATCGCCATACAATAGCCTGCAGGGAGGGTCTATTTTGATGTGCTTTCTCGTATTGGAGGTGGCATGGGAAAGGAAGCCATATCAATATCTGGAACAAAACTGTACGGACCTTACACTCCAGGTGTAAGAAATGGGAACGTGATTTGGTTGTCAGGACAAATCGATGTTGAATC
>JAPOHM010000226.1 GCA_029979405.1 Methanobacteriota archaeon | reverse complement strand
CGGTCCAACTGGAATTATACTGTTCACCAACAAGGATTTCCCCCGTTGTATCACAAGTGAAAAAATCTGGCTTGGGAAAATCATAGTCGATCTTTTCTCCATCACTGCAAACAAAATAATGCGTCCAATTACCCCCTTGATTGGGTATCTCATCCGAGTTAAAATCGATAGAACGTTGATGTTGAATTATTGAATACAACCTGCTTCGTTGTTCTTCGAAAAGATTGGTCACTTCGATTCCACCAATGATCGAACTACGACCTGGATTTTTGAATTCAAATTTGTTCAACCACGCCTCGTCATCATTTCCTGCAGGAGCGGGATTTTCGTTTGTCAAACATCCACTCAGAGATGAAAGTAAGACTATCAAGACAAAGATTGTTGCCTTGAAACGCATAGTTGCCCTTCATGGATAAGTGTGTTAAACATTTTCCTGAACAAGTCAATCTTCAGTTTTAGTTAATATATTACCTTGTTATAGGTTATGTTATGGAGTTTCTAGTAGTAATTCCTTTACCCTCTACAAATTCAGAAACGCTTCCTGTAGATGTGGAAATTCTCAACGATCCTACATCTGTAACATATCCCGCAAAGAGCGTAAATTTAGTCCAGAGTGGAAATATCTCAATCTGGATGTATTCTAGGGATTCGAAGGTTCCAACCAATGAAGCTGTCATTAACGACAACGGTATATTCCTCGCCAAAGGTACTGCAATTGTTGATGGGAAAGGTATTACAAATTCCGAAGAAACATTCAACCAACTTAAGAAAAACAACATCCAAGTTCAAGGGGATTATCTTCTGTTTGGGTTAGAGCATAACGGCGATGGAGAAATTTTCACTACAACGATGACATTTTGCCCATTGTTCGTTCATCAGTGTAGCACCCATACAGTCCTATCAACAGACATTGGTTTGCTTAACAAGTGTTTGACGAGCAGAAGAGATTCAGATATAATCCAATTTTTCGATGTTGATTACATCTATGAATCAATCGAAAATGAATGGGGGACTCGAGTTTTTCCTGAAAAAACAATGTTCAAAGATATCTCTAGGGCATTGACGACAACCAGATATTGGTTTAGGGATTATCAACTTCTATCAAAATCCGTGCAATATGACCTGTTTAGAAAAGATTTGGAAGAGTTATATCTCAGAGATAAGCAATCATTTTACGACCATTGTTTCGATATCATCGAAAAGTCAATTCGGGCCGTATTTGAACAACTTCGAGATTCAAAAATTGAATTACTCATGTCTGGAGGTTTGGATTCTAGGTTAAGCACAGTTCTAGTGAACCATATAGCTGCTGATTACAACATTTCACTCTATGCAACGATGTTTGGTCCAGTAGATCATCCTGACGTCGTTATTGGGAAGAGAGTCACAGATTTAATGCAAATTCCAAGTGAAAACAAAACCGGAGATGGCAAAATTTGGAAGCCAAGATCCATTGAAGACTATCGAAGAGGAATGGAAGTTTCATGGGGCGATTGGAGTTCAAACAACTGGAGAACTTCGAAGATTTTTCAAGAACGATTGGTGATCTCCGGACAGGACAATTACAAACGACATAACTGGGCGAAAATTTTCAGTATGAATCGTTGGTATGCTGCAAGAATGTCGTATACTTCGACTATTCCAATTTTGAGCCATCAAATCATCAATGATATGATTCTCATTTATGGAAAACATGATTTTCATAAAGCGATGTTTGAATTTGCATACGAGTTAATGAAAAGATACAATCCAGATGTACTGGAAATCCCATTGGTAGGAATGGAAATTCCTCAGCATCCAATCCCAGCATACTCTTCTGTGAGAGAATCGAAGATGATGCCTTCGATTGATGCAGAAGCATTTTTTGATGAAGAACTTGCAATATCTCTTCTCAATCAACTTCGTTTCAATGGAGATAGAATTGTTACAATCGATAGCATCATAGCCGACAAAAGAAAAAAAAGAATTGTTATGGATTTTGCATCCTTGATGGATGAGTCTCACGTAGCCTAAATCCTAGAATGTAATAGAACATACTTAATGCGCAGGATTAGATTTCTTTAATTGGGCGACCAACTGCGTAAGCCTTCCAGCCCATAGCCTCAAGTTTCTCTAAATCGAGAACACGTCGACCATCGTACACATTTGGTGTCCGCATCTT
>JAPOHM010000018.1 GCA_029979405.1 Methanobacteriota archaeon | reverse complement strand
GGGCCCATATACAAGAGACATGGCTCTAGTAGTTGGCGCAGGCGTGCCAAATTTTGTTTGATTCAAAAATCCTGAAATTACTACATCATCATTGATTTCATTATCGTCCTCAAGTTGATTATGTGTTGGCATTGTGTATGTCTGGAGCGCAAATTCTTTCTGTACATCTGCGGATGATAAGTACAGAGCAAGTTCTACTGAAGCAATTTTGTGAATGCTTTGCTTACTTACAGACCATCCTTTGTAAGTAACAAGTGGAGACATTTTTTCTCCAGTTGATTCAATAAATGGTAATGTAGTTTGTCCAATGTTCAACCTACTTGCTTCGTATGTTGCCCAATTCCATGGCCCGTCAATTATCATAGCGGCTTTTGACCCTATGAACTGGTTCTTCATGCCCTCAATTTGCGTTCCAGTAGCAACAACTTCGTGTTCTAATTCCAAATCCAACATCCATTGCATAGACTCGCTGGACCCAGCAGAGTCTAGAGTAGGGTTGCCCTCAGAATCGAATAAATCTCCTCCAAACCCTCCTTGAAAACCAAACCACCAATATGCGGATTTTATCGGTAATGCCAAGCCATTTACATCTTGATAGGTTAGTTCCTTTGCTGCTTCTAACAGGTCATTTTCGTCCCAATTTTCTGTTGGGTAATCTATCCCTCGGGAATCAAAAATAGCCTTATTGTAAATTAATGATAAGCAATCCTGACTTGCAGGAATCCCGAATAAATCATCTCCATATCTCATAGCTTGTAACGAACGTTCGTCAAACTGGTTCCTTTGAGCAGGAGTTAGATGCGGTCTCAAATCTTCAAGTAAGGGAAAACCGTCAACTCGAACCTCACCAATTGCTCCTAACTGGTCGGATGATAGCCTCATTAAATCAGGTGCTTGGCCACCTTGAGCAGCCGTCATGAATAATTGGTCTGCATTACCAAAAGGAATCATAGTGATTTCTACAGTTATATTCGGATTATTTTCCTCGAATGATTTAATCGCATTTGTAAATACCTGTTCTTCCTTGCTCTCTGCAGCAAAGGTATGCCACACTTCCAAAACTATCGGGCCTTCAGAAATTGTTTCAGAATCCGATTGAGATGCCGAATCTGAATCACTAGATAGGCATCCTGGTAACAAGAAAAATAAGGAGAAAATTAACGCAAATCCCGCCCGTTTCAGGTGCGAAGGAAAAGCAGATTCCTCCCACATAATCATACGTGATAGTCAAACAATTTAATTGATATTATTTGTAGAATAGAGATTGAGATTTATTCCTTCATCCAACAAGAAATGAATTATGCTTATGCAGGCATTTCCTTGTAGCCAATTTGAACCAAGACTTCTAGCAGTCCCTAAGTTACAGTCTAGAGGCTTATCGTCACCAAGGATAAATCCGATTTCATCAATACTGAAATCGCTAGGAATTTCACCAGAATATATCGAATCTGCGTGAGCATCCAAGCGAATAACGGGACAATTCCATTCCTTGACTGTCATTTCTAAGTCACCTCCACCGTCATAAATACCTGGAGATCTTTCGATATAATGTCCTCTTGGTGGCAATGGATAATTTAGAACAGAAGCAATTTTGCCAGCGATTGAACGTTCTTCTGCGTGGATTCCTTTGAGTTCGTTTGAAACAAATTTCAATCTCCTTGTAGGCCCTGGTCCGCCACATAGAATCATAGTAAACTCAACATTTTCTCTCAATCCGTGACTAGTTAGTATTGAAGCCATCAAAGCACGGATCAATACGTCCATTCTTCCAGCTCCACCCGCTAAGTCATTTATTGGAAGTTTGCCTTTTGACATTGCCCTAGTTCCGACAATGACAAATCTACGCATTCAATCACCTATTGTTCTGAATGACTGAATAAATCGCTTCACATAGTTGAAAATCCGTATCTAACTTGTAATGAGCTCCGGTTTTGTCGACTAACCAACCCCTAGGCTTTTCAGGATCTCCAATGTCCTCAAGTCTATTGGCTATTGTAGCAGTCATTCCAGACTTTTCGATTTGCGCTATTGATCGATGAATCAGATCTTTCTGCTTTATTCCACTCTCTAACTTGAATCCAATTCGAACAGAATCTTTGCAAATCTCCTTTAATTCCAAGATGTGTTTTGCACCTTCGGTTAATGGAATATTTATTTCACCTTGGAGAGATGCAATCTTACCTTCTATAGATTCTTTTACAAGGTAGTCAAGAACTGCAGCAGAATGTATCCAAACGTCAATATTATCTTTTGATATAGCTCTAAGCTCCTCGAGCATTTCCTTTGGGTCTTCGGATTTAATTACCAATGGAAGATGTTCAGGAATATTTACATTCGTGACGCCACAAACACAGGTTACATCCATCCCTTTTCTGAATAAGTAATCAGCGATTGTAAAACCAGTTTTTCCACTTGACGTGTTTTGGATATACCTAACATCATCAATGGCACTTCGAGTTGCACCCAATGTAATAACTACGGATGTGTTGTTTTGGTTGATATGATTGGCAAATTTGGCAACAATAGTCTCATGGTGAGGAGTTTTCATTTTTCCTTCCTCATTGGGCCCCCAGTAAACTTCAGCCCCATATAGCATACACTCCTTCTCAATTTCTTTTGTAACAACGTCGTTTGCAAGGTCATTATGCATTGATGGAACGAACATAATAGGAATTTTCTTTCCTCTGGCCGCAGATAATGCCATCAGTAGCGGGCCATTCATCATTCCATGGGAAAATGACGCCATGACATTCTTTGTCGCAGGAGTAACCAATACCGCATCAAAACTTTCGAGTGATGATAAATCTCCGTCCCATTCAGTGATTACTTGCCCTTGAGAACCCCATCGAACTGCTAAGGGCGTTAGTATTCGCTGTGCTGATTTTGTCATTATTACAGTAACTTTTGCACCATGGCGTCGCAATTCTCTTGCTACTCGTACAGTGTCTACTGCAGCAATTCCACCAGTAACTCCTAGAAGTACATGCATTCCACTAAGAGAGTCGCCTTTCGACTCAACATCTGTGTCACGCATACCTCTTCCCAGAACTAACATATTCAATACGCCTTCGCCGGATATTTCAATTGGACAATCTGAGTCGGAATGCACATGGCACACGCAGATGAACTTGTTTTGGCAGGTTCGAGACCAACTACTGCGAGTCCAATTGATGCTTTGCATGCCAGAACTTGTACCGTATTGATAGTTGATTCAATTGTGATATTCATCATGGTAAATTCGCTACTCGGTCCTGCTATAGCCGCCGTTCCAACAATAATCGGTCTGTTTATTTGGTCGAGTTACAAATCAAAAGCTGATTGGGCTTATTGGTTTGCACCCATTCTAATTTCATTTGTCTCGTTGATGTTTGCAATAATTTTGTTTTTGAATGTTTATTGGATTCTCACTGGTTTAGGAGGTTCAATTTTAATTGCTATATTGATTGGTTGGGCTACAATTTCTGGCATAAGATTCATCAGGATACATTTCCACCCAGTCTATCGATTGGGTTATAGCGGTAATATCTTTAATGACAATGTTAAACTGCCAGAAAACGAGATATTAGCTGCTTGTCCAACTTGTTTAGCTGTGTTGGCAGTCAATCCAATGTTACTATCGCTGGATGACAAGTGCCCTGAGTGTGAGAACCCGTTGGTTCTCAATTCAGTAAGTGAAGAAGAATAAGATCAGCGTGAAGCTAAAGTTAGGTTCTTCCACATGTCTTCTGGAACTTCCATAGCCAGTCTTAGGCCACCCATTGCTCCCAATCTCACTGGGTCATCAACAACGTGAACATTAACGTCACCCATGTCTGAAAGTCTTCTCTCAATTAGAGCACCGAGTCCTCTAATTCCTGAACCGCCACCTGCAAGTACCATGTTCTTTCTGAATTCATCGTGGAATTCAGGGTTGGAACCTGCAATTAATGCCTTTACATTTTCAACAATAGGGTCTACAATTGATTCACATGCTCTCTGGATACAATCGGTAATGTCAAGAGTCATCGCCTTACCTTCAATGGAGAAGTCAACCATGATTGGATCATCAGGAGTTGAAGTAGATACGAAAGAATACTGCTCCTTCCATCTTCTTGCCATATCCTTAGTAATTTGAGCACCGTTGTATTTCTTTTGAACTTCAACAATGATTTGGTTGTCTACATAGTCACCTGCATAACCTGTGTGCATTTGGTCACCAGGTCCAGGTATTGTACCGTAAACACGACAAAGGTCAGTAGTACCTGCTCCGATGTCTATTACCAAAGTGTGTGTAATCATGTCAAGTGCATATGCTACAGCGAACGGTTCTGAGATAATCATTGCAGCGTTTACTGAGCCAGCTGCTGCATCAAAGATGGAGGTCTTGTCAACGTGACTTGCTTCGGCAGGTGCACCAATGACTGCAACGACTCTGTCGTAATCTTCAGGGTCAGATAGTCCGATTAAGTGAGTAATGAAGTGAGCAATATATTCTCTATCCTCTGGTGTGTCCTTGATAACTCCAAGTTCAAGGGGCCTGAATAGGTTTAGTGCAAGTCTATTCTTTAGAGCTTCATTTCCAAAAAGAACATCTCTCTTCAAGAAATTTCTTGCTATTGGGTCCTTTGGTGTACCGATTACGGTTAATTCTTCTTCTTCGTGATTGTCACTTGAGACCATTACAGATCTGAAAGTTCCAAGGTCTATTCCAATGTAAAGTACGTCTTTAGCCATCTGACTCGCCTATCAATCCCAACTCCTATTACCTTATCAATAATACCTAAACTAAGATTAGTCTATTCAGGCTGAGGAATTCTATAGAAAAGCAATCAGCACCAATCTTCACAACTACTACAATACCATGCAGCATAGTCGGGGTAAAGTTCTGCCATTTTGCCACAACCTGTACACTCTTTCAATGCATGATCTCCAAAAATCTGCTGAACAATTTGAACATGAACGTAATCGTCTATTCCTAATTGTTGCCTCATCGCCCACAACATCTGATCTTCTGAAGGAGAAATGATGCCATCAGCAAGACAGATTTCAACAACCGTTTTGTAATCTTCAATCATTGTGATATCTCTGGGGTCCATTGAAACTCCAGATTTTTCTGCGATAATATCTGTGCCTCCTGGGTCATCGATAAAAATAACAAGTGAATCTGGGTTTAGATTTTGGTCACGTAACTCGAGTAGAATTACAGCGCCATCCTGGTTTGCGTAAACGAGGTTTGAGAATTTGTTGATTACCATTGTAATCGAACGAGCAGTATCCTCTGAAGTCCTCCCCTTTCTCCAACCAGTCTCGGTAGCTTCGTCAAAAATATAGAACTCTGTACCCAATCCGGGATATTCGAGTCTAATCTCTTCTCCTCCATCGAATCCGTTCGCTACAATGGTTATACTACCGATTGTAGTATCTACTAAATTATCATCATCGTCGAATGAAATCATCAATGGTTTTCTCTCTTCAGCAGCCGCATTGAAATGTCCACTCATCCCAGTCATCCATTTGTCTTCCAATCTCTTTAGGGATGCCTCTTGCTGACTTGAAAGACCCTTGTCGATACCTAATACATTAGACAGTTCGCCACCAGTCATTTCCCTCTTAAATTCTTCAATAAGTTCTGCGTCGCGGCGATAATTTGCTGGTGGCCCTCTTTTCACTGCAACGTGGTTCGGGTCCTTCCATTCATACTGGCAACTTAAACAAGAAAGATATCCTGCTAATGTTGATGGCTGTTTTTCGCCACCGCACCTAGGGCAATCGCCTTCTTCGTTGTAGCTTAGATTTTCAGCAGCCTCGCGCCTTCCTTTCCTGAATCCCCATTCCGCCATATTGATGGACAAGAGTTGAGGCTTTTGAAGGCTATGCCTGTATTGAGGGAATGGTAGCCTTCAGTCCGTATCTAACCGAACCCTCTTGTGCGTAAATTTTTCTTACAACCAAGTCAACACTTTTTCCTATTTCTAACTCGGAATCGTCATCGTCAGCCACCAAGAATACTCCATTTGGCCCATCGTTTAGTTCAACAAAAACCGTCGAAACCCCACCTAATATTGGTGCCCTTATTGAAAATTCTGAAGGAGCACCACCTGCTGCGAGCTTTGTCCATGATTGGATGATCCCAGACCTAGATAGTTTTGAATAAACAATATCTGATTCAGAATTTGGAAATTCTCTTGAAGGCCAAACATGTTTTCCACCAATTTTTTGAGCTTCTAAGTTTATTCTCCCAGCAATCGACAAATTATATGATTGTTCTGAAATGTATGCGCCTTGACTTATTGAATTTCCTTCCTTAATCCACGCATACTGTATGTCTTTGATAAAATCGGAATCTATTTCGTAACCGTCGATATTAGAACTTAATTTGTTACCTTTTGTTATACATAATTCTGCAGATTTTGGATCACATATTATTTTCCAAACAGAGCTTTCATCATGCAAGTAACCACATGCTTGCAATATCTCGATTTCAATGTTTTCGTCAATGATAAAGTTGTTGACATCTAAATTTCTTCTAAAGTAATTGATTGCACTAATTGCTAATGTAGTATAATCGCTATCAGGGCCAAAAACGTGTGACTGGTCGATTTTGTATCTACTTTTTGCGATTATACCTTCATCTTGAACACAGATAAGATAATTTTCAAAATCGACGGGATTATTTTGCATTTCTTTCCCTCCCGAATATATGGACTGCACAAGTTGCTCCTGAACCACCTACATTGTGAGTTAATGCAATTTCTGCATCCCTCACCTGCCTTCCTTGCTCAACTTCTCCCCTCAATTGTTTGAATACCTCAACAATCTGGCCCGTTCCAGTAGCTCCTAATGGGTGACCTTTAGATTTCAGCCCACCACTTGGATTCACAGCTACTTCTCCATTGTTTCTTAATCCTCGGTCCTCTCTTGCGAAAATACCGCCATCTCCTTTTTCACAGAATCCTAGATCCTCGGTAGCGAGTAATTCTGCAATTGTAAAACAATCATGAACCTCGGCTAAATCGATGTCTTTCGCCGTTAAATTTGCAACTTCATAAGCCGTCTTTGAAGCTTTTTGGGTGGCTATTAACTCCGTAATTGATGGGCGGTCATGTAGTGCAAGATTATCACTTGCAGCGCCAGATCCCTTTACCCAAATTGGAGTATCCGTGAAATTATTTACAACATGGTCAGCTGCTAAAATGATAGTTGATGCTCCGTCCGAAGTTGGACAACAATCGTATAATGTAAGTGGATCTGCAACCATAAATCCTGATTTTGCCTTTTCAAATGTGATTTCTTTGCGTAGATGAGCGTATTCATTTAGGAAACCATGGTTGTGATTTTTTACAGATATTTTAGCCAAATCATCGTGTAATGATCCATATTCAAGAAAGTGTCTCCTTGCCATGAGAGCATAGGTTCCAGGAAAGGTTAGTCCAGCCAATCTTTCCCATTCTGTATCACCACTAACTCCCAGCCAGAATCTTTTACGCTCTGGAGATAAATCATTCATCTTCTCAATGCCACCTGCAACAACGATATCCGCATGTCCACTTTTGATAGCCATCCAAGCATCTCTAAAGGCAAATCCTGATGATGCGCATGCGTTTTCTACTCTCCTGACTGAAACATTATCCATTCCTGAATGCTCAGTCATTAGAGCTGCTGTATTGCCTAATTGGCCACCTCCAAAAGCCGTAGAACCAATGAATGCTTCATCAACTAATTTTGGGTCAAAATTCTGGTCGACTGAATCAAATGCGTTTTTCGCAGATTCGGCCCACATCCCTTTCAAACCTTTCTCGTGGTTGCCGTATTTTGTTTGGCCTGCCCCGATTATTGCGACTTCGACCATGACCACCCCAGCAGTTAGCAGTTCAACTAACTCTCGGTGCATAAGGTTCAACAACATGTCCTATGTCGCAGGTGCGTTATCATGTTGAGACAATGCAGAACACACGGACATTTTAGAGGCTCAAACTGCCCTAATTGTAATGCTGAAGGAAAATTCATAATGTCAGATAAAGAATCAAACAGCATAGGAAAAATCCTTGCGCTTGTATTGAGGCATGCACCTGAAAAATTCGGTGTCGAAATGGATTTGAACGGATGGGTAAACACAAGAGAACTATCAGATGCCATTCAGAAGCAAAGAAGGTACTACCATTGGATAAGGAGTTGGCATTTCCAAGCCATTGCCGATTCTGATGAAAAGGGACGCTACCAAGTTGAGGGCGAGATGATTAGAGCTACATATGGACATTCCATAGAATTGGAGCTTGATTTGCCAACGGATGAAATCCCTGATGCTCTATATTGGCCCTGTGAGCCAGAAATGTCGAGCACACATCTTGAACTTGGGCTCTCCTCTGGAGACCGAAATCATGTACATCTCTCAAAGACAATTGCAAAGGCTATGGAAGCTGGACATGTTAGAATAGACCGCCCAGCAATTATTGAAATCGACACAGCAAGAGCGGTAGCAGATGGACATACTATTTGGAGAGCAGGTAAGACCGTATTTCTATGTGAAGAAATGCCTCCTGAATGTCTTTACTTAGTTGAAGAAGATGACCCAGCAATTCAAGAAATTATCTCGATATGGGAAGAAGAATAATCATTTCTGATAATTTCCACAATTCGCACAGAAGTCTAAATCTGCCTCCATTGGAGAACTGCAACTTGGGCAAAAACCATTGGTTGAAATCTCATTTTGCTTCAATTCAGTTGAATTAATATCGTTCATAGCGAGGGCTTTCACAATTTTTAATGGGTCATCACCCAATTTTGATAGGTCAACAAACTTTCTTTTGAAATCGATGGCATGCATTAATGCTGATTCAATCTGCCACTGTCTTTTTTCTTTCTCATTTTTGTCGACAATTGATTCACATGCATCAAGTTCAGCTTGCATGTGCCGAATAAACTGATCGACGGTTGGGGAGTCTGACATGGTTTGTGCATCAATTCATATGATGTAAATCCAATGCAAAGATTAGTTAGGAGTTATTCGCAACGTCATGAGCGGAACGGTAGTCATCAAACTCGGAGGGGGATTGATTACCGATAAAGAAAAAATATGCACGCCAAATTTAGAGGCCATTGACAAATTGTGTCAAATAATTTCAATGATAGATAGGAGAGTAATATTAGTTCACGGTGCGGGATCTTTCGGACATATGAAATCCAAGAGATACAGATTGGCTGAAGGACGTATAATCGATATGCAACAGGATTCAGCCGTTCTTGAGGTAAGAAATGACATGATGGTTTTGAATTCAATAATAAAACAATCATTAGAAAAATACGGGATAAAATCAGAAACATTCCCTCCAAGAGAATGGGTTCGTGGCACTGGTCCTGAATTTTCAGGTGAATTACCACTATCAAAAGATGTAACAATTGTCTTTGGCGATGTTGTTCCAGACCCACAAAAAGAATTTGGCATATTATCGGGAGATGATTTGATGTATCGTTATTCGACTGAAATCGAAGATGTGGATCATGCTATTTTCGCTATGGGTGGCGCTGACGGTCTACTTCGTGTCCCTCCAGAATTGGCGACTGATGAGGATTTATTCGAAATATGGAGTCCAGATATGAAATTTGATGGGCTACATGCAGAGGAATTTGATGTTACTGGTGGAATTGGTCTAAAAGCAACGAGAGGGGCTATGATTGCATCTAAGGGAATAGACGTTTGGTTAGTAAACGGAAAATATCCTGAGCGAATCTTGGAAATAATTGGTGGAAAAAACCCTACAGGTACCAAGATTATATCGGGGAACTGTTGATTTAGTTGACGCGAGACCGAAGTGTTAGTGAGGAACATGACAGGGTATACCATAAACGATGTTCCCACCGTCGATGTTGATGAAGAATCAAGGGAAATGATGAAACACTCTGATTCCACACAAGAGAGCTTAATGGCTGAGGCAGTGATTGCAGTAAATGAATCAGATGAAATACTTGGGCCAGTTTCAAAATTTGCAAGCCACAACGGAATAGGGCAATATCACCGTGCATTTAGTGTGTTATTATTTGACTCAACAGGTAGGTTATTACTACAAAAAAGAGCATCACATAAAATAACCTTCCCGGATGTTTGGGCGAATACATGTTGCTCACACCCGTTATTTAGTGACCAAGAAAAGGATGAATACAATCACATTGGCGTAAAGAATGCAGCGATAAGAAAATTGCAACAAGAGTTAGGAATCGACCCATCCCAGGTACCTATCGATAAATTCGAGTTCGTAACTAAAATGCGTTATCAAGCTCGCCAAGACGATGACTGGATCGAGCGAGAAATCGACCATTGCTTAGTAATTCATGCAGACGTTGATTTGCATATTAATCCAAACGAAGTTTGTGAAATCAAGTGGGTCAATCAAGAAGAACTTGAAGACATGTTAGTCATCGAGGATGAAAATAATGTGATTGCTCCATGGTTTAGATGTATTGCTGCAAGATTGATGAATGATGATTGGTGGAGACCTGGTTGCGTAAGACCTGATGACTTAATTCACGACATGGGAGATATTTCCCACATGTTGCCAAATGCGGTCGGGGCAGATTTGACCACTAGTATTGCTGAGGTCAAAAACTTAGTTGAATCAAGGATTGAGAGAGCATTGACCCATACAAACCTTGAGAGATTATCTGGTGCAATGATGCACTTGGTCGAAGGTGGAGGAAAGAGGTTGCGAGCAACACTACCTTGGTTGGTTGCTAAGGCTGTTGGTGACACACATTCAGGCTTACTAGATGTAGGGGCTGCAATAGAGATTATTCACAATTTCACTTTAGTGCATGATGACATTATGGATGATGACGAAATACGCAGAGGTCGTCCATCTGTTCATGTGGCTTATGATTTGCCAACCGCGATTAATGCTGGAGATGCAATGCTTGCAATCGCGTTTGAAGCAATGGCAGTAGCGGAAGGAATCGAGCCAGAATTACTTCCATTCTTAGTGAAGAGAATTGGTAGAATGGTAAGAAAATGTAGCGAAGGTCAACAATTAGACATTGAATTTGAGTCTAGAGATTCCGTCTCCGAAGATGAATATATAGAAATGATTCATGGTAAAACAGCAGCAATGTTCCTGACATGTGCAGAGGTTGGTGCACATTTAGCTGGGGCAGATGATGACACAATACAATGTATGCATGACTGGGGGCTTGCTCTTGGTTTATGTTTCCAATTAATGGATGACCTGATAGATGTGTTATCTGATTCGGATACATTAGGCAAACCAAGCGGTAGCGATGTAGCTCAAGGTAAGCGGACGTTGATGGTTATCCATGCATTACAACAACCACCCTCTCAGGATAAGGACGATTTATTATCAGTGTTGGGCAAAGGTGAATCTGTAACTTCAGACCAAGTTTCATTGGCACACCGTGCTCTAGATAATCTAGGCTCGATTGAATATGCTAGGATTAAGGCAGAAATGTATCATCGCAAGGCTCATGATTGTTTAGATCGTTTACCAGAATCTCCAGCTCTGAGAGCCTTAAGAGAACTTACAGATTACCAACTTCAGAGGATATTTTAATTTCCCCTTCGCTAATTACCTTGCAATACCACCTCGTATCGTATGGATGTTTTTTGTTTGAAAATCTGTTGAATTCTCCATCCAAAAATGAATCAGCGATCTTGTAACATGGTGATGCGGCTGATAAGATTTCCAACACAACTTCGTCTACGAAAATCTTCTTTCCAATATCCATTTCACAGCCAGAGATTAGAAGGTTTTCTCCAGTAGAACCTGGAGTTATGGGGTGTCCTTCATTTTGTAGTTTCAATAATACATCATAATCAAGCAAACAAATAGCTCGCTCTGGCCCACCATGGTACTTTGGATTTTCTTGTTTATCATTTACAATTCCGCATGAATCTATCATGCAAGATTCAATACTGTGTTTAGGAACTCCTCCCTGTGATACAAATATCCCATGAAGGATGCCCAAAGTTAAACCTCAATCAGAGTAATAGGATTCAGGGTTCGGTTCTGGCTTCAGTCCCTTACGGGTTCTGATTTCTCCAACAACCTTGTCGAAAAGTTGTGGTGGAAGCATTTCGAATCCAGTGTTTTCTGAGTTCCAAACTGCTCTACCTTGAGATGCTGCTCTGATGTCATTGGAGAAACCAAATGTTTCAGCGACAGGTAAGGTTCCTATGACGGTTGTAACCTCGCCCTCAGCAGGCATGTCTTCAATGATACCTCTTCTGTTTGTGATTTCTCTTGTGACTTGACCGAGCCAGTCATTTGGTACAGAGACATGTGATCTCTGCATTGGTTCCATAAGAACCGTTTTAGCTCTCATCATTGCGCCTTTGATTCCATTTCTTACAGCAGGAATAGTTTGCGCAGGTCCTCTGTGAATTGCGTCTTCGTGAAGTTTAGCATCAACTAATCTAACCATCATTCCCATTACTGGTTCATCCGCAATAGGTCCTTTCTTACAAACCTCATTGAATGCTTCAATTATCAATTCTCTTGTCTCGTGGAGATTCTGAATACCCTTTGTGTCATTGACGAGAACGTTAGTTCCGTTGATTGCATAGATTTTTCTCATCAAGTCCTTATCCATTCCGAATTCACCAAACTTGTTTCCAACTTCCTTTGCATCTCCTGACCTGACAGGTCCATCACCAAAGTGTCCTTCTCTTAGTGCTCCTACTACTTCTTCTGATAGTGGTTCACATTCGATCATGAATCTGTTGTGCCTATTTGGTGATTTACCTTCGAATGCTCTTCCATGGTTGTTGTTTTCTACAGATTCTCTGTATACAACAATAGGTGGGCTAACCTTCACTTTGATGTTCTGTTCTTCTTCTAATCTGTATACAGTTATTTCAAGATGTAGCTCACCCATTCCTGCTAGAAGCGCTTCACCAGTTTCTTGATTGGTCATAACTTGGAGTGAAGCATCAGATTTAGCTAATGCACGAAGAGCGTCAATGAATTTAGGTAAGTCTTTCATGCTCTTAGGTTCAACAGCTTCCGTTACAACGGGATCAGACTAGTGTCTAATTGCATCGAATGGTGTGAAATATTTGTCTCGT
>JAPOHM010000169.1 GCA_029979405.1 Methanobacteriota archaeon | reverse complement strand
GCAGCAACCAAGTGGAATTTCCATCGATATACACCAGGTGTGGGTGTTGGTGGTCATTGCATTCCTGTAGACCCATATTACATGATTCAACGTGCTTCTGATGTTGGGGTTCCTGCTGGCCTAATTACCGCCGCACGAGCTGTGAATCGTTCCATGCCAAGTCACGTTGCAGGCGTTGTCACTGATTTGATGTGGAGTGCAGGCGTTCCGGCTGGAGAAGCGAAAGTGTTGCTCCTTGGTTGGTCCTACAAAGCAGAAGTAGGCGACCCAAGGGAAACACCTGCAGAACCCCTCGCTGCAACACTGATATCAAAGAACATCACTGTTGGAGCCTGGGATCCTCACATTGATTCATCTCTTTACCCTGAAGGTGTTGTCCCAGTTAACCAGATTTCTGATGCTGAAGGATATGACTTGGTCATTCTTGTAACTGCCCATAAGGCTTGTCTGAATATTGATTGGCGCGACCTCCTCTCTAAGATGCGGACACCAAATGTGTACGATGGTCGACGTGTTCTCGATTTAGAGAAACTTGAGGCTATGGGCTGGAAGGCTTACGCAGTTGGTCGCCCAATTCAAGAAATCTAATTCTGCATGAAGGTGAAGACATCGATGAGGGTGTAAATTCGTATTCCGCATGATGAGGAGATTTGCATGGATTTTGTAACCCCTGAGTATTATCTCTACTTCCTTCCTGCAGTTGTCTTCCTCACAATCGGAATTGCTTCTAGGAAGCGAAGAATTCAGATTTTAATCCTCCTCGTAATGAGTTACCTGTTCTTTTGGTTGGCGTCAGGTTGGCACATCCTTCTTCTCTTTATTTCAACTTGTGTTGATTGGACTGCTGGGAAAAAGATACATGAGTCGGAAAACCAGTCGTATAGAAAACGCTGGTTGCAAGCTACTTTAATTGTCAATTTGACATTGCTTGGCATTTTCAAATATCTCGATTTCATCATCGAAAGTCTGAATTTTACCTCTCTTAAATTTGGTAGTGAGGCATCGCTCGACACCTTTGGATTGGCGCTCCCCGTTGGAATCTCATTTTACACATTCCAAACCATGTCATACACCATTGATATTTACAGAAAAAAGCAATCTCCTTACGATTCATTTCTCGATTTTGCATGTTATGCAGCTTTCTTCCCACAATTGGTGGCTGGCCCAATTGTTCGCGCAGATCACTTTCGAAAAGAGATTGAAAAACCAGTTCAAACAAACCCTTACAGATTCAGGTTAGGATTAACTCTCATCATTTACGGCATCGCAAAGAAGTTGGTCATTGCTGATAATGTTGCAGTTCATGCAAATGCAATTTTCGTTGAAGGTGATCACCTTGCGAACATTGGACTTATTTGGTGGGCTACACTTTGTTTTGGAATACAAATTTATTGTGATTTTTCTGCATACACCGATATTGCGATTGGCTCTGCTCATCTCATTGGCGTGCGCCTTCCTGAGAATTTCAAGACGCCTTATGCTGCAACTACGCCTCAGGATTTCTGGCGCAGGTGGCATATTTCTCTTTCAACATGGTTGCGAGATTACCTCTACATCCCTCTCGGGGGTTCAAGAAATGGACAGAGACGGATGATTTTCGCATTAATGATGACGATGTTGTTGGGAGGCTTATGGCATGGAGCTTCATGGAATTTCGTTTTGTGGGGGTTCGTTCATGGCCTCCTCCTAATTATTCATCGATTTGGAAGTAGGATTGGATTTGTTGAATCATTTTTCAATTCAACTGGCAAAATTGGAGTCCTAATTTCATGGCTCATGACACAGTATTTGGTGTTCTTTACATGGTTGATTTTCCGTGTGGAAGATGTGTCCGTCCTCATTCCTTCAATGAAGACATTCCTTGGTATCGGTGGACATTTTGATTTACAAGAGATGTATGACACGTTACCGGAAATCAAGGTGCTAACCTTCTTGTTAGCAATTGGATTTGTTTTCCTTCATGGATTGAGTGGGAAATTGAATGGAGGGAAAATGTGGCTTGCTCGCCGTCATCCTCTCATCTGGGGCTTGATTTCTGGCTTTATGCTAACACTAGCTTTCTATTTACGTCCAGCAGAATCTATTGATTTCATTTACTTTAGATTCTAATTGATTCTGTTTAATTCCATTTTGTGTCATTGAGTTGATCAGAAATTATTGAACATACTTTTTGTCGCCCGAAATGGTCGAGATGTTCGTAGTCGTAAAAGTCATTTCGCGTCCAATTTCCTTCCCAAATGAGATTCAAAGAAGTAACATCATCGTATTTGAGAAGCGTCTCGATTGAAGAATTGTGTGCATCAAATTGATTTGGAGCGAGCGTTTTCATTGCAGCAGGATGGAGAGGGTAAGAAATTAACATCACAGGAATACCATGATTACTGAAACTAGAAACCATATAATCCAGCGCTTCAAAGTTCAAATTAGAATCTAGCACGGGATTATACCTGTCTCTTTTCATCAAATTCGGTATGGTTACATTTTCGTATTTATCCAGTTCTTCAGGAGACAACTTAGATAAATATCTATTCAACCAAGTCGGTTCAATCAAATAATTCTGCCATTCTTCAGAATTAGGATATGGTGTGCTCGAAAACCAGTGGCCATATATCTCCCACCATTTGTCACTCCCATCGCTTTGGTTATATCTTTCAATCATCTCTTCAAGTGATTCAGCAAAAAATACACTCTCAGAGCGGTATCGGTTTAGAAAAATTCCATCTACGTAATCGCGATGTTCTTCTTCTAATAGATCATACCAATCGCCATAGTCACCGTGTCGTAGGAATAGAGAGGAAATTGATAATCTGAGTTCAATATTCTCCTCCGAAAGCGAATGAACTTGTGTTAAACTAATCGGGTTAAGCTCGATGAGGATTACATTTGGATTCGAATTGAGGGCCCTTTCCACCTGAATCATATCAAGATACGGAGCAGACCCAGGTACTCCTAAATTATACGTTTTGGAATTTTCAAAGTGATTTGAATAAGACATGCAACTTCCGTTGATTGCGAATTGAGTCAAAGAAGACCCTATCGCTACAACAGAAATTGAATTGTCTTGGTCTATGGAATCCCATGCTTCAAAAACAAAACCATACCTGCCCGATTTACTTATTGTCCCATCAAATACAAGTGGTTGAATTACATAGATCGAAAAGGAATTCGATAACATGATACATGACAAAAGCATAACAATAATTGATCCAGTTAGACTAATGGCGTTTTGTTCCGTCTCAATATGCATTCTTCTCTCATCCTGAAATAATGATAATCTTACAATAAATGTTTGATTTTTAGAAGTTTGATGATGATTGGTTTGTTCTATCGCTATTCTGGAATCCAGACCACGTGAGATTAATTCAACAAAGATGCAAAATCCATAATAATTCTTCTCTTTCTCTTGTCGGCCAGGATGCTCTCGATAGTAACGACTCTATCCTCATGAAAATTAAGTTGATTGAGAAGAGATATTGCAAGTTCTTCATCAAAAAATGCTTCTGCAT
>JAPOHM010000074.1 GCA_029979405.1 Methanobacteriota archaeon | reverse complement strand
TTCGGATCCCAGTGAATTGGGAGGCCTGAGCCTGAAATAAAGAAGCCACAACCGATTCCTATGCCTTT
The DNA here is from genome assembly GCA_029979405.1 of Methanobacteriota archaeon. The sequence goes on along the minus strand of JAPOHM010000074.1, from coordinate 6,855 downwards.
TCCTAATGGCAATTTTCTAAATTTATTGTCCCAATCGCTACCTTCTCTTACCTTCTGTAGAGCATCTCTCATTCCGTTGGACGTAATCCTAAATCCAGAAATTGTTCGTGAATGAGGTGGAAGCAAATTTGCTAAACGTAAATCGATGGGGTCTACTTGGAGTTGTTCCGCCATATCATCTAATCCAACCTCAACTGCGCAGCGAGTATTTACAGCACCATGGCCACGCATTGCTCCACTGGCAGGTTTATTCGTCCATACCCTTGCACCCGTGTAATGGAATGATCCCAACTCATAAGGCGCAGTTGCCAGCACTCCGTTATAGTATGAAGTAACGTGACCAAACGATGCAAAGCCCCCTCCATCGATTAGGGCATCAATATCAAATCCAGAAATGCGAGCATCATCGTCAGCGTATAATTGAACTTCGATATGACTCGGATGGCGACCTCGATTGACCCAAAATACCTCTTCTCTATCGAAATTAATTCTTACCGGCCGTCCAGCTTTCCTTGATAAAATTGCGGCACACATTTCATGAGGGAACGGGTCTGATTTGCCGCCAAATCCCCCTCCTACGAAAGTCCTGATCACGTTAATTTGATGCATTGGAACTTCAAGGACCGTTGCTAAGGCTCTATGAGCATAATGAGGAACTTGCTGAGGAGTGTAAAGTTGTAGCCTGCCGTTTGAATCCCAGTGAGCTACTACTGCATGAGGTTCGGTAAATCCATGATTTACGCCTTGGAATTTCCATTTTCCATGATACATTGCTGTTGGGTTTTCAACCATTGATCGGTCTCCAAACTCCTGAAACACTCTCTTCTGGACATTTGTCGTTCCGACGTGATACCTTCCTCTCCAGTGGATTGGTTCATCAACGTCTTCAAGTCCCTTTTTCATGTCGTGAATCGAATCCAATACCTCATACTCTACCTCGATTAGAGATGCAGCTTCCCTTGCTGTGGCTTCGTCCACAGCAGCTACGCAGGCTACTAAATCTCCAACGTGCCTTACTTTCTCTACTGCCATCGCATGCTCATCCTTTGTAACTGGCAGTACACCGAACTTGTTAGGAGCATCATCTCCAGTGGCTACTGCTAATACACCTGGAAGTTGTTCCGCTTTTGTAGTATCAATCGAAATTACCTTTGCATAATGATGAGGAGACCTAACTATTCTTCCAATTATCTCGTTGGGGAGTCTGACGTCATCACCATACCAAGCTTGACCGGTAACCTTCGCATTTGCATCGACCAATGGAATTCTTTTACCAACAGTCATACCAGTCCTTGCTCTGTCGTGGATGTGAGCACCAGCTGGCTGATGCTCCCTACCTCCAACCATTTGAGGGATGTAATCAAGGTCTCTTTCCGCCATTTTCGGACTCGAGCCTCCAGACCCTGGTGGAGCAAAACTTTGTTTTCCAGCGACCCTCTTTCCATCTTTTCGAGTTTCGTTATTGCCACCTGGCTGCTGTTTGTATCCTTGCGACATCAAAATCACCTCGCATGACCAGGGGGCATTGTTGGTTCTTCAGGCCCACTTGGGTGTGGGTCAGGGTGTGCATCACTTGCTGGAGTGGCTGCGCTTTCTTCACCTCGGTGTATCGCAGCGGCCGCCTTTATTGAATCGATAATTTGTTGATAACCGGTGCACCTACAGAGATTTCCTTCAATAGCTTCAGCTATTTCTTGGTCGTCGGGATTGTTATTTTCGTTTAACAACGCTTGTGAAGCTACCAAAAATCCTGGCGTACAGAATCCACATTGAGATCCACCATGTTCGCCAAAACACTGTTGAATTGGTGCTAAATGTGCACCGTCTGCCAAACCTTCTACAGTAATAATTTCACAATCGACGGCGTCTTGAGCCATGGTAAGACAAGATAATCTTGGAACGCCATCGATCATCACTGTACAGCAACCGCATGTGCCCATGTCACAACCACGTTTTACACCAAGGCATCCTGCTTTATCTCGTAAAACATCTAGAAGTATAGCGTTTGAAGGTACAAGACATTCTTTCTGTTGCCCGTTTACCTCTGATTTCCAAACGACAGAGGGCGCTACAGGAATCATTGGAACGTGTTCTTTTCCTACCATCGAAGACACCAACTATGCACGGGGAGCACTATTCACCCTTTCAGCATTGGCACTGATTTATCTCTAATTCCTTGCATGAACAGATGTAAAATCATCTTTACCTGCTGATGGGTCTTTCCAATCGGGATCACCCGGTAAAATCAAGCCATCTCCGATTGAAACTAAATCTGCTGCAAGCTGTTTTTGAGTATTGGTTAAAACATCCCAATTGAATGAAGAATCTCTCCATTTCACCCATAGCCTCATTCTGCGCCAAGATGACTTACCTCTCGAATACAATTTCATCTGTAATTTCCCAGCAGTTGGCATCCACCACAACATCAAAGGGAATACCAGAACCGCTGGCAAGTTTAACAAAAAGTCGATTATTGCACTGTAATTTCCAAGTTGCGACATTGGGCTATCTGGAGATAAGATTGCCCAAGTAAATAGCCATGCAGAAAGAACCCACCAAATTGGATAAATAACCAAAGCGGAGTACAACTTCAATGAACCTCTGTTTGAGGGTTTAATCCTTTTTCCAACTATACGGTCGAGAAATACTACCAATAGAAATGGAGGTATCGAGCCTATTAACGCACTTAGCGTCACAAAACCAAGCATGAATGACCAAGCAAACAAAAATAGGAATATAGATTTTGCAAAACCTTTGTTTGTTACAGAAGCTGGTCGCTTATCTACGTGATGGGGCTTTAGATTGTAATCGTCTAGTAGAGCCATGTGTTCCCTTGTTCTAAGTTCTAAATCATCACAAGTTCCTCGATCATTTTCTGCCATCCATTCCCATGCGGCTCTAACTCGTCTTGCTCCTATCACGCCTTCTCCGTAATTTTTGTAATCTTCAATATCGGGATTATTTCTACTTCTTCCTGCCCTGATAATTGAACTGGCTTTCCAAATTAATTCCCTATCGTTCCATTCATCTTTAGAGAGAGAAGCTCTATTTATTTCGCCAGAAATAACTTCGTTCAACTCATCTTCAGTCCCCTTTATTTCAAGTGGTCTTTCAATAGTCAAAGCAACTCTTTCCCTGAACAAATTTTTTTTGCTGTAGTGTATCCCAACTGGAATTATTACCGGTTTATTTTCCGAAGCAATTTTGTTAGCCTCTATAGCAATTTTTGCGGCATTATTTTGTATTTCTTTTGATTTTGGAAGGTCATGGGACTCACCTTCTGGAAAAACTACTACATAATCACCTTCAGCGACCCTTTTTGCAATTGATTCCAATTCTCCATCAGAGTCTAATATTCCGTCAAATTTTACTTGGTTGCCCGGCAATAAGCCACGAGTTAGCATGTTATCAAAAAGGCCACCTGGATGCCATGAGACGATTACAGCACCTCTATCATCTGGTAAATTTTCTATGTCTATGACAGTAATTTCTCTAAACCATGTAGACATCAAAACCCTGCTAAACCAGTTTTGAAGCCCCATAAATCTCCGAAATAGCAATCTGTTTTGAGTCCTATGCAAATATATCAATCAATCACAGGTTTCAAACAATGGAACAGGTTGGGTATAAGCGCGGTGACGAAGATGGGTAACATTAGGCGTCTATTCGGATTTTTTGGATTAGTTATTTTGCTAGCACCAATTGCAGTCGCAATGGTGCCTATACAGGCACATATCGTTGATGAAGAACCAATAGGTTGGTGGACAGAAACCACTGTAGACAGAAACGGTAACGGGATTGGCGACATGGTTGAACTACACATGAACAATCCTATTTTCTTAGATGAAGACAATACCCTTCCACTAATAGTCGATTTCTATTATACGCCCGGTGAAGCAGAAATAGAAATGCTGGAAGAAGAGGTAGATTACAAACACCAGTTTACGCTTCATGGCATAGATGCTCTTGCTGGAAGAGTTCCTGTGGATGAATTGCTAACATTGAGAGACCTCCCGGGAGTGGTAATGATTGAACTGGATGGAATACTAACAATCGCAAATAATGATGCTAGAGTTGGCCATGGAGTTGATGTAGCGTTTGCCGAAACCGGATATGATGGAGCTGGCACAACTGTCGCAATAATTGACACTGGATTGGATGGCAACCACTCCAGCCTTGACGACCAAGACGACGATCCTACTACGCACGACCCAAAGATTCTGGGATTCTACGACGCAGTTAACAATCCAGGAAATACCAACGGAACAGACTACCCCTATGACGACCAAGGACATGGCTCTCACTGTGGAGGGACCACTGCAGGTACTGGAGCACCAACATACGAACACCCTGGAATGGCTCCTCAAGCCCATCTCGTGGGAGTCAAGGTACTGGACTCTGGAGGATCAGGTTCCTTCGCAGGCGTCATGGCAGGAATGCAATGGACAATTGATACAATGCATCAGTACAATACAAGAATCGCTTCCATGAGCCTCGGTGGCCCGGGTGTAATCGAATGGACCTCATCCGAAGAGGACAGCGTAAATCGCCAAGCGAATGAAATGGTTCGATCTGGAATCGCACTTTTCATCGCAGCTGGAAATAGCGCAGTAAGTGCACAGATTGGCACTCCAGGTTCCGCTGAAGACGTAATCACTGTAGGCGCATTGGACAAAGATACTTCAATAGCAGTATACTCTAGTCAAGGGCCCACAGAAGAAGGGCGCATTAAACCAAATATCGCTTACATGGGCAGTAGCATTATGTCTGTAGCATACAACACAGGCGACCAATATACTGCAATGAGTGGAACTAGCATGGCGACACCTGGGGCAGCCGGGGTTGGCGCCCTTATGCTTCAAGCAAATCCAGACCTGTCACCTTTCGATATTAGGAATATTATGCAAGAAACTGCTACATACAGACAATGCCATTACATGGGAGCGAACGAGCCTTGTATTGAAGACTTGGCTCCAAAGAATAGACAAAATAACGTCTACGGACACGGACATGTTAATTCCTTAGAATCTGTTCTTGAGGCTGCAGAATATAACCAGCAGTACACTTTCAACAAGAATATCACTTTGTCAATCGATGGCATGGAATTAGTAGACGGTCACCATCCTATGATGAAAGGCGAAGCTATCAGAGTTGACCTCAATCAAGGGGTTGATACCGTGCAATGGATGAGTAACGACTTGAGAGATTCATGGTCCAATATCCATTCTTATGAACATGAAAAATTCGTAATTTTGACCTTCGAAGAAATTGTTCATGAACTCGAACACCTCCCTGGTATCGAGCTATACGGTAACCATACAATCTCAATGAGAGCTCTTGATGGAACTAGTGCAAGTCCATTGATTACGTTTGATGTAAATATTCAAACAGGTTCCGTGGTCAAAGACAGCGCAGAATCTTCCATCGAATACATACTATATGGTTCAATTATTGGAGGATTATTGCTCGCTGTGATATTTATTGTAATCTTCTTCCAGAATGAAAATGGTAATTCAGCACTACTCATCGAAGACAGTGACATTGATGAGATTGTTAACGCAGAGATTGTCGAATAGATAAATCGAGATTAACAATAACGGGCGATAACATGGCTGGAGAGATGGTTTGGATTGACCTTGAGATGACTGGTCTCGATGTAAAGAAAGAATCAATAATCGAAATTGCTACAATTATCACAGATAGTAATCTTGAAATTATCGCTGAAGGGCCTAATTTGGCGATATCTGTTAGCGAAGAATTACTCTCCTCTATGGATGAGTGGAATACAACTCATCACACTAAATCTGGTTTAGTTGACAGAATAAGAACAGAAGGAGTAACCTTAGAGGAGGCAAGTAAACAGACTTGTGAGTTCTTAAAAAAATATATAGAAATTGGCACTTCGCCTTTGTGTGGTAATTCCATTCACAACGATAGAGTTTTTTTAGCGAAGGAAATGCCAGATGTTCTAGACATGTTACATTACAGAATTATTGACGTCTCTACGATTAAAGAGTTAACAAAAAGATGGAATCCTGAGATTCCAAAATTTGAGAAAAAAGAATCTCATCGCGCTTTGGATGATATCATAGAGTCAATCGAAGAGCTAAGATATTACAAATCCAACCTGTTCAATCGTTGACTCCTTTATGGGCCTTCATTATTTGAGCAATTACGGCTACTGCTATTTCTTCAGGACTCTCTGCACCGATTTGTAAACCGATTGGGCAAGTTACACCGTCAAGGGATTCTTGCGAAATCCCAGAATTTAATGCTACATCAGTAAATGCCTTCCACTTGGATTTAGATCCAATTACTCCTAAACGACCGGAATAATTTGCTTTTAACAAACCAAGAAGGCGTTCTTCATCTTCTTTCCAGTCATGACCTAAAAGCAAAATATCACTAAACCGAGAGAGCGATGTTTGATCTTCGTTTTGTAGAAAATCACTTGGACATGAGTGGTGACTCTCTTTTGACCCATCGATGACGGCGTATTCTGCTCGCGAATCTTGTACGGAGTAACTCCAGTCCAGTGGAACACAGGCATCTGCAATCGCTTTGGCACAGTGTCCACCTCCCATCAATAGAATATGTGGCATCGGAATCATTACCTCCATAGCGATGGTCACGCGGCCCCCGCAAAGGCTGTCTAAAGGTCTAACTTCATATCCTTTGGCACCTTTATTCAAACCGAAAACTTCTACACTTCCTATGGGTTTTGTTGCAGTATTGAGTAAGGATTCAAGATGATTGCTCACTATCACTTCGAGCCCTGCTCCTCCAATAGTCCCAAATTTTCCATTTTCAGAAATTGCTAGTTTTGCACCAACTTTCCCCGGTACGGAACCTTGG
>JAPOHM010000183.1 GCA_029979405.1 Methanobacteriota archaeon | reverse complement strand
TGGCTGGATGCTTCCACTCCTCATTCTAACAGGAGTTGGAATGATTGCTCACGAGCGATTTCTACCTCAATCGGAAGAAGAGTGAATCAGAGGGTACCGTCTGCGGCAACCCTCTGTGCAACCAGGCAATGCCCTGGTTCAGCCATTGAAACCACGTACACCATGGCAAATCAGTTGTGAGTAATTCTTTGTAATTTCATCAAGAGGTCTACATTTTCCTTATGCTTGCTTTTTCGACGTTTATCAATTCGAACCCCCTTTTTATTCGCTTGCCACGATTCAATTCCTGCTTCCTTCAATTCTGCCAAAGAAAAACCACGCCCCCGTCGGAATTTTTTGTTTGGCGACCAGTGCTGAGATTTTACCTTCGCAATCCAATCCAGCACAAGTTCAAGGGATTGCAATATCTTCAATATCTGTTTCGCAATAACACGGGCTAAACCTGGTGGCACTGCATTTCCAATTTGCCTGAACATAGCTGACTTGGGGCCATGGAGGACATAGTTCCTCGGGAAATCCTGGAAAACAATACATTCATCAACAGTAAGTCTACGCAAAAAATCAGGTCCTTCCTTAAAAACTGCCTGCATACCATTATTCAATTTCGAATGATAATCAACAATCCATGGATCTTCGCCATTCCTCAATTCTCTTTCATCTACAACAGGAGTTTTGTTACCACCAAAGGTTGCTGCAAGGGTTTGAATGGGGCGATTGAGGTCAACAGGTCTCCCTAGGCCATTGAACAGCATTCCAGAGTAGGGGGATTTTCGCATCACTGGTGATGCTGCTAAGGTTATTTTGGCATTTATCGTGCGTTCATTTCCTTCTTGACCAGGAGGTGGAAAACTAAGAAGAATGTCTCTTGAAGTGGGGGCAACCTCCCCATTAGGAATCGGAAGGAATGGTTCAGCGCTTTGATTTTTTATCTCAGTCTTCAATAGCCCAACCATGAAATATCTACTTCGTCTTTGTGGGACGCCGAAATCCGATGCAACGAGAATACCATCTTGCACAATATAATCAGTTTCGAAAAGTTCCCGCAATGAATCTCTAGTGAGTTTAAATCTGGGTGATTTACCAAGATGGTCAACGTTTTCCATCACGAATACTCTCGGTTTTTTTTCTAAAACAATATCCGCGAAGTTGTAAACAAGTTGGCTTCTTTCATCTTCTAATGACATCTTTCCTGCAACAGAAAAACCCTGACATGGAGGCCCTCCAATTATTACATCACAGTCTGGAATGGTGGATACATCAATATCCTCAATCGACGCTTCAACAATATGATCACCTATATTCTCCCGGTATGTTGCACAAGCGTGCTTGTCGAAATCGTTCGCATATACGATTTCAAATCCAGCGCTTTTGAATCCAAGATCCATCCCCCCCGCACCTGAAAACAGTGATGCTACTTTGAAGTACACTTGAGCCACTGATACTGGTCGTAGGCGATAGTTATTGAAGACTACGAATCTATAATAGTTATTTCCTAATTACATCTGGGTAAACCATGGGGGTTGACGAACGTAATGAGGTTGTAATTCGATATATGAATGAGTTTATCAATGAAGCGATAAAGTCAACCCCCCAGCACGATGGGGATACGACCATTGTGCCAATTGATTTATGTCCTGAGTTGGTCGAGCGAATTGGAAGAATTATTGAAGAAGATAAGGCGTGGGGAATTAGGGAATTATTGGTCACCTGCTGCGTAGGTTTCATTTTAGATAGACTTGAGCATATTGAGAATTTTCAACCAACAGTTGAATTCTATGAAATGAAACCAAGGAGTGTGTATGCCACGATAAGGGGAATATTGGATGAAAAAAAGATACCTCATCGAAAAGATGGACCTCTCAATATGGCTAAAGGAATAACTGGCCTTAACAATACATGGGCAGATAGCAGGAAATGCAAAGTTGCTGCTAATGATTTGGTGTACCTACTGAGGCAGATGGAGCAGGATTCTTCATTGGTTGATAAAATTTTTACTGTTACAATGCAAAGGATGCTGAAATTAGCGTCTGATGTCCGTGAATTGAAAGTCAAACACAAAACGGGAGTGTATGATGAAATAATTTTTCGTTCATTAGTGGATGTAATTCATCAGGCTACTGATGGAGGAAATACTCCCCACAATTTAATTTCGATTCTGCTTTCTGAAGCAGTATTGTTTTGGTCTAACGGTTCATATTCGGTTCTAGGGGCGGGAGAAAGTGCCAACGCTACAGATACTACATCAAAGAAACCCGGAGATTTTGCTATTGCAGATGATGCAGGAAAAATTCTTCAGATCATGGAAGTCACATTGAAGGTTTTTGGTGATCAAAGGATATCCGACTCAATAAATTCATTAAGAGACTATGAATCAAACGGTGGAGTATTGGAAAATGCAGAAGTTGTTGTTCTATGTCGTGTAGAAGATACACCAAGAAAAAGATTTGAGGCGGTCACTTCTGAGGGAGTAACCTTTTACTTCATGTCAATTAATGCGTGGATTTATTCAAAGTTAACCGAAATTGGACGAAAAAATAGGCTAACAGTATTCGAAAAATTCACAGATTACGTCAACGATTATCGAACAAATAATAGGGTCAAAGAAAGTTGGAACGCTCTTACAAGCCATTAATCTATTTTGTTTGAATAAATGGGTACCCAATGCTCGGGAATTAATTTCGTAAAACGCCTTCTTCCCGTAACAGACGGATCTTTGTTTCAATTCCACCTGATCCACTATACCCACCAAGTGAACCATCGGTTCGAACGACTCGATGACAGGGGATTTCTGGAGCGTATGGATTCTTTCCGATTGCATTGGCAACAGCTCTTACAGCCTTGGGTCGACCAATTTGTTGAGCAATCTCAAGATACGTACGTGTCTCACCACAAGGTATGGTCTTCAGAGCCTTCCAGACCGAAATCTGGAACGGTGTTCCTTTCATGAAACTCAGACGTCAAACCGGTCTGCGTTCATGACCTTGTTCCATGCAGCAACGAAGTCACCAACGAACTTGTCGTGGTTGTCGTTTTGCGCATAGACTTCAGCAATGGCTCGAAGTTGTGAGTTGCTTCCAAAGACGAGATCGTAGCGAGTTGCTGT
>JAPOHM010000153.1 GCA_029979405.1 Methanobacteriota archaeon | reverse complement strand
GTAACACCGTAAAGGATCATGTTAGAAGGAATGTGACCCTTTAGGGCTTCAACTAAATTGAACGATAATTGATCACGCTCGTAATCACGATGAGGTAGTGATTCAGGCTGGTAAGTATGTCGTAGAACTTCCTTTTCGACGAACAGAGTTTTCTGGTTCAGAATACCGTCGAAAATATTTCTTGTCAAAAAGTCTCACCTCGTTTTTTTCCACCACTACTTGCAGGCCCATCACACACAGTGCGTGATGCCTCCGGCGAGTCCGAGTCCACCATATAAGGCTAATCCCGGGCACCTGCAGAGAGACAGGGATTTGACCAAATCTTTGATTCCAATTGGGGGTATAAAAAGGGGGTCGCTTTTTCCAACTTATCCTTAATAAATTAACATATTAGAATACATTTTTTAGAAATTTTTCCGGAGTGAATTTTTTTTATTGCCGACAGAAATTTTACTCAGGATTTTGTTTAAAAATTCAAAATTCACTTGGTACTATTTTGGTGTGATTTAGTCTAAATTTCCCAGTGATTCTAAATTCAAATTAAATTTCCAGGAGTGTGGAGTTTACCCGCAAATCAATGATAATTAATAAGCCATAATTTTAACATAAATCCCCATTTTCATCTAAAATAAAATTCATACCATCTTCACCATGAATCACATTTTCAGGTAGTTCAGGAAAATCCTTCGTTAGAATGAGATAATCTGAATCAATGTAAGTGTGAGTCAGAATCATTGTTGTATCTTTGCAGATCTCAGCTAACCTTTGTATGTCGCTAGGTTTGTGATGTTCATCAGTGTTGACCCACTCGGGAACTCCCATTTCAACAACCGCAAATTTGCATTTCTTTATTCGATTCCACAACTCATCACAGGGCCCCGAATCCCCTGAATGCAGCATTGACCATCCTTCGTCACTGGTTAACATCCAACCATGTGGCTCCACGCTTGGTTCATGGAATACCTCGAATCTCTCCATTTGCCATCCGTCTACAACAGGAGTGTCAACCCAATTTATTTGCTCAAGCAAATCATCTAGAGAGCCGGGATATGCAAGTTTACACAATTCTACAAGTCTATCCTTGACCATCGCTGAACCGGCAACTGTAAGTGGCTTGACCCCCTCCCTATCAGAGATGTATTTTCTCTCAAGCAGGAAGAATGGGAATCCGAAGACGTGGTCTCCGTGAACGTGGGTGATGAGTATTGTATCAATGTCCGATGGGCTCATTTTCGCCTTTCGCAATGAAGCTAAGGCGGTTGGAGGGCAATCGACTATGATGTGTTTGTCTATCATCAAGAACGAGTGAAGTCTGCCAGAGGGTAGGAATGCGTTGCCGCTTCCGAGCAAACTGACCTCGACCATTGATGAGTGGAAGCGCTTCCACTCTAAGACACCATCGCACCTAACATTCATCTATTCGGTTCCGGTGGGCGATTTTGTCTGGTGACCTCAATGTCTAACTGGAGCGCAAAGAATCCTTACATGACTAAGATTACTGAATGCTATGTCTTGAATGGCGAAGGGTCTCGCAAAGAGACGCGCCACGTTGTTTTTGACCTAGGGGACTCCGGACTTGACTACAAAGTCGGCGACGCACTTGGAGTACTTGCTGAGAATCCGGCAAACACTGTTGATCTGCTAATCGAGACGGCAGGATGGGACCAAGACCACATGGTTACAACCCACAACGGTGAGAGAACAATTTGGGAGGCTCTAAAGAAGGATTTCGAGATTCACAGAGTCAACAAGAAATTCGTAAAATCCCTAATTGACAAAGTTAACTCGAATGGAATGAGAATCACTGTAAAGATGATTGACAGGTATAGAGAATCCGTTGCAGGTCAAGGTGCAGGCTGGATGGGTGGCGACTCTGAAATGGGCACTGAACTATTACCCTCTATTCCAGGAGACGACCCGGTCGGCAGAGTAGAACATCTAACAACAGATGCTGATGCAATGGAAGATTACATCTGGTCAAGAGATTACATCGATGTTATGAGGGATTTCGAAGTAAGTTATACTCCAGAAGAATTCATTGAAGTTATTGACAAATTAAAACCAAGGTTGTATTCAATCGCTAGTAGTCACGACGCACACCCAGGATTCGTTGAATTAACAGTTGGAATCGTCAGATATTCTCACCACGGTAGAGACAGAGGGGGCCTCTGTACTATCTACATGGCAGATGAGGTTGAAGTAAACAAGACAGATGTGGGAGTATTCATGTCTCCAACCAAGTCTTTCGTACTTCCAGAGGACAAGTCGATTGACATCATTATGGTGGGTCCAGGAACTGGTATTGCTCCATTCCGTGCATTTATGGAACAAAGGGTTCATGATGGTGGTTCAGGAAAGAATTGGCTATTCTTCGGCGATCAATCTTCGAAGACTGAGTTCTACTACAAGGACGAAATAGAATCTTGGTTGGATGAAGGGCACATGTACAGATTTACTACAGCATGGTCACGTGACCAAGAGAAGAAAATTTACGTTCAACATAGGCTAAAGGAGCACGGAGCAGAAGTCTGGGAGTGGTTCGAGCGAGGAGCTTACTTCTACATTTGTGGTGATAAGCAGTACATGGCGAAAGACGTTCACAGAGCACTAATTGAAATCGCAATGGAACACGGTGGAATGTCCGAGGAAGACGCAACACACTTCATCGAGAAGACGATGATGAAGGAACAGAAGCGTTACCTACGTGACGTGTACTGATCTCAATATCCATCTGTTGGTGTAGGTACCGATACCGCCGGTATTCCCTTTTGGTTTGCAAGGTCAATCATTACAGTTGTCCATTTTGAATTTGGTCCGGGAAATGCGATTAGGTGTGTAGCATTTTCAAGCATCTTTTCTCCCAGTGTAGGTGCCGCTTCAGGTCTACCAGAGTCCTCTAGTCCTGTTCGTGGTTGACCCCATGCCTCTGTAAAAACCGCCGTAGGAATCGCTTGGTTTGTAGCCCACCTCTCTACAAGGTAGTCAACTCCACTAGCCCCTCCTATTATGATTAGGTCGGGGTAATCATTCCACTTTATCCATTGATCTAATTGTTCTTCAATCCATTCATAATTATAGTATCTTGAGTTTCCACAGATTACCAAATTGATGACTTTACCATCTTGATTAAGGTCTCTTCCAGCCAATCTTTCGATTGTGGAAGCGCCCGTCGCCGTATTCTCGGTCATGGGTGTAAATCGCTCAAGTATCGTATAAGGTCAGCGGATATTTTTGACGTTGAACATCATAAAAGAGTAAATTATTTCCGTAAATCGGGGATAATTACTTGCTTTTAATGTGCAAATTTGACCGCTTTCATCATAGATTAGTTTGGTTTGGGCATAAACATGGGATTCAAGCGCGTACTGATTGCAAACCGTGGAGAAATCGCATTGAGAATTCTCAGAACCCTGAGAGACATGGGAATTGAGGCTGCAATTATTCACGGCAGAGAAGACAGGCTATCATTGCCAGTTAGGTTAGCTGACGTTGCGTACCCAATAATGAGAGCGAATCCACTTGATTCATATCTCGACATTGAAGCTGTTGTTCAGGCTGCTAAAGACCTAGAGTGTGATGCAGTCCACCCCGGTTACGGTTTCTTGGCTGAGAACGCACATTTCGTAAAGAGGCTAGAGGAAGAAGGAATCACATTCATTGGCCCTGCATCGGGTGTAATCACACTATTAGGTGACAAAATAGAAGCCAGAGCAGCAATGGAAGCAGCAGGTTTACCGACCGCTAAAGGAAGCAGTGAACCGATTTCATCTGCAAAAGTTGCAAGCGAGTTGGCTGATGAAATCGGCTATCCAGTAATTATCAAGGCTGCAGCAGGAGGTGGAGGAATTGGAATGCAGATTGTACACGCTGCAGACGAATTCGAAGGCGCACTGAAACTCTGTCAAGGTAGAGCGAAATCAGCATTCGGCGATGACAGAGTTTTCGTTGAGAAATACATCGAAGGTGCGCAGCACGTTGAATTTCAAGTATTAGCAGACGGTGAAAAAGCAATTCATTTCGGTGAGAG
>JAPOHM010000246.1 GCA_029979405.1 Methanobacteriota archaeon | reverse complement strand
GCAGTTGCTGCAAAGGACATTTTTTCAGTCAACCTACGCGAGAGAAACATTGCACGTAAGGCACCCTGGTGGCCTGAAAGTCCACCCATGAATCCAGAACCAAAACCTCCGATTCTATCGTTGGCTTCTGGTATTTTGTATCCAGTCCACTTCTCGCTCAATGTAAGAATTGGTAAGACGATAAGGAAGACTCCAATCAAAATCAGAAGAGGTTTCTGCTCAACTTGATTTTGTAATACTGCACCAATTATTGCTCCTATCACTAAGAAAATTCCGTAGTGTTTGATTGCATCAAAATCAACATGCTCTTTCAGATTTAGATACTTAGCCAAATTGTGGGCACCATGAACTATTGCAACAACTGCTACGGCTTCATGGGGATCTAAGATTAGGAGAACAACCGGAGTTAGCATCGTGGATAAACCGAATCCTGCAGGAACAGTTAATGCCGCTGCGAAAAAAGCAGCTAAAACAACCAATAGGGTGACTTCCACAAATCCTCCAAACAAAAGAAGCGAATGAACTTTCTACAATTCACTTGCTTCTAGAAATCATCTCATCATGCAATTTTAGATTTAGCAAAATCTCTCCGAAATCTCGAGCATAAGCACATAATCTGCGAACTGATTCTGACAGCCTGAACAACAAAATATCGTTCTTCGTCATCTTCCTTCCTTCTATCAACTCATCTTCATATTCTACAATTTCAATTTGAGCCTGTTTGAGTAATTGCCTCGATTCTTCAATCTCAAATGAATTCCTTGTTCGTATATTTATCATCAAATTTTTAATCGCTTTTTGCCAAGTTGAAACCTGTATCATGGGTGTTTTTTCACTGTCCAAATTGAAATCAGATTCTTGAACAAGATGCGCCATGTGAGTTGCATGGTCCATCATTCTTTCAAGTGAAGTAGCCAGATTAGAATGCTCAACCGCTTGGTTTCTAGCTAATTTTAGGGCTGATGCGACTAAATGAGAATCAAGGGCAACACTGACTTGTCTCTCAACGAGGTAAAGAAGCGCATCAACTTCTGCTTCCCTCTCATCTACATCTTCAAGTAACTCCTTTTCAGCTCCTTCGCTAATGGAAATTATATCGCGAGTAACTGAAGTTAACAGTGAATACATTCGATTAATACTGGCAATAAGCGGCATCTCAGATGCACTAATCAAACAAATTAGATCGATTCTCCCTTCCGATTCATTCATCATTTCAAAGCCACGGGTATTCTTCAGAAATCGCCTAATTTGTCTTTGCAATATTCTTTCATTATCTTTAGAATATGAGATTCGAATTATGTCAACACCTGCAAGGTACGCACCCATGAGGTGGTCATGTAGAGATTCGTGCGGTATCTTTCCAAAATTTATCGAGACAACCTTCTCGGTATTTTGCAGCATTTCCAATGGAGTTAGCCTTAGGGCACCACTTGGTCGCCAGTCAACTCTAATCCCATCGCGAGGGTTTAGTTGCATCTGGTCTACCCATGGTTTCGGCAGGCTTACAGTGTAGGTAGCACCTCCTGTTAGTTGCACTTTTCTGACATCTACGTCTCCAGGTCCAAACGGCATGAGGCTCAAATTCCCCGGCTATTTACATCTATATAGATTACATGGGCGTTAGGTGATATACTGATTTCTATGAGAGCAATATATGGAACCTGTAACAATGGTTGTTGTTGGCTTAGCGTTGATTGTTTGTGCTTACATGGCAT
>JAPOHM010000224.1 GCA_029979405.1 Methanobacteriota archaeon | reverse complement strand
TCATACGCATCTGTGAACATCGCCCAAAACCAATCTGTTAACTCACGTGGGTTTACTCCGAGCAAATTTCCAATATTTGCTAGAACCATTAATCGAGGTATATGATGCGTATATCCAGTTTCTATAACGTCAGAAATCGCTGTATCAAGGCAAAGCATTCCTGATTCTGAACCCCAAAAGGTAGGAGGAAGTGGGTTTGAATTTGCAAGTACGTTAGGAGTATTTCTCGGGCTTGACCATTCTCCCTCCCATCCAGCTCCGGGTCTTGCCGTGTTTGTTATCGAATCATCCTCGAAACCGTTTGTTAGGTCGTGAACGTGTTTAACAAACTCCCTCCATCCAATGATTTGTCGGATGAAACCTTCTTTGGAATTTAGTGGTATATCGAGATATTCCGCTTCTTTTACTATCTCGAGTGGAAGCAGTCTTGAGAGATTTAGTAGGGAGGAAATAGTTGTGTGAAATAGTGTTCTGTGCTCTGTAGTCATCGCATCTTCGTATGGTCCAAAGTAAACCATCACGTTCTCTTTTGCCCAATTCCACAAACTTCTTGCTTGCTCGATTGAGGAGGGTAGATTTTGGCGATCTATTCTTCCTGGATGATGAGAAAAATCTCTTTCAACCATCTCAATGACTTCATTTGTAATATCGTCACACTCAAAGAAAATTGGTTGTGGAAGAGGAACTGCTCTATCCCAAGGCAGTCTATTTTCATAGTCAAGTGACCATTTACCGCCTACTGGCTTGCCATCCTCAATCATTATGTCGTGCTTTTTCCTAACCAAACGATAGAAAGGGTCCATTTTCCAAGTCTTCTTACCCGCTTGAGAGGTGAGGAAATCTTCCTTTGAAGTCATCCAGCCTGTGTGAGGAACTATGCAAAGTTGTTCAACTTTGGAAAATTGTTCTCTTAAATTTAGTTCTGCAGCCTCACAAGCGGTTATTTTCGCGCCATCCGAAATCAGTTCATTTAGAATATCTGAATATGGTCTTTCATCGAAAATATACTGTACTGCGTAGCCCTTGGCTTGCATTTCTAAAGCGAAGTGTCTCTGATTGGATAGCAGTAGAGCTAACTTTTGTTTGTGGTATGGAAGCCTGCTTGCTTTCCATTTTGTCTCAATGAAAATTAGCCCAGTTGTTTTGGATTCGAAATCTGGAAGCAAGCCTTCGTTCAATTGGTCATATGCGACATAGTGCCAATTTGTGATTTCATCACTGACTATTTGCAATAGGTCAGTGAATACTCCCATGAGTTTCCATCGGCGTGTAGCATATCAAGACTTGTAAATTATCTTAATTAGGAAGCATTTACAACCGTTGATGAAAATCGTGTAAGGTAATGAGCACCAACCAAGTAATGAATACTAACAGACCAAAGGTCTGGTCAATAAGTCGTAGACAACTCTTACATCAATGCCCTCGTGCTTGGGTTTTGAAGTATGGATTTAGAAGAAGTAACAAGACATTCAACAGAAGCCTGCAGAGAATTTCTGACTGGTCATCTCCTTGGAGGATGATGCAGCGAAGCATTAGAACAATTATTATTCAAAGACTTGAGTCTCATAAAAACAACATCCCGTGGGATGATAGAGACATTGCATCAAAAATCAGAATGAATATCATCGGAAAGAGACACAAGCAGAATAAAACCCTCGATTTGATTGAAAAAAGAATCGGCAAAAATACAAAATTGAAGTTCAGGATACCTAATTCAGAAATAAACAGACTTGTAGAAATCGCCTGCCTGAGATATCATTCACTCATAAAAAATCAAGTTATTGAAAGGATTTTGAGAGGTGAAATTGTCGAATGGCATACATTTTCGAGGTTAGACACTACAAAATACCAGGGAAACATTTTACACATAACGCCAGACTTAATTTGGAAGGATAACAACACTTGGAATCTAATGCGATTTAGCATACAATCCTCCAGTAAAGAGATTTCAATTGATAATTTATCTATGTTACATTGGGCAGTAATAAGAAGAGGATTACCCTCTAACCCTCGAAGATTTTTGATTCACGAACTAAATTGGTTCAGAGGGAGATGGGTATGGAGAACTAAGCAAGGCGATGAGAACCTCCACAAGGATTCAATGGACTTGATCAGAATGGATATCAAGGCAATGCATAACCTACACGAAAAATTGGGACCTGCATGTGATTTAGCACAAATACCTCTTGCATCCAAC
>JAPOHM010000191.1 GCA_029979405.1 Methanobacteriota archaeon | reverse complement strand
TAGGACTACCATAATTCAAAACACCGTCTCTATCTAAGTAAGCTATAGCCCCGTTCCAATTATCTAAAGGCTCATCGTAATACTCTACAATTGGCCCCCGCATGTTCCCTGCGAAAATATTCGCAGATATTTCAGTTAAGGCAAACGGCTTTGACTGGGTGGTTCCTACCCAGTTTAATGGCGGCAGATTTGTTGGTCGATAGGTCGATTGCTACTCCAATGGGTGTCATTGGAATGGTAATTCTATTTATCACTTGGAAATCCAAAACCAAAAAACTAGAACCATTGGCTCCACTTGGTTGGGTTTTGACTGGATTTTATTTTTTCAATGATGCTTGGTTTTATGCTGGACATGATGATTTAGTTTTGACAGTTATGTCTGGTCTAACTTTACCTGGAGCGATCGGTATTTCGATTTGGGAAAGAAATGTATCAAATGAATCAGATGCTAAGGCTTTGCGTTGGTTCCGTGGAGCTGTAGCAGTTGCAGGTTTACCTTACATCTTGATAGCACATGTTCCAATATTGAACGTGCTTGCTATTTGGTTTGTTGCTTGGCAGTCAGCAGCATTTCTTTCATTCGCAGGAGGTGCAAAAGTCACGCTTGGCGATACATATGCAAATCCTGTAAATGGCGAAAAGGTACTATGGGAGTCTTGGGAAGGCAATAGGTGGTTTTTAACCGAAGAGATGTCAGAATATTCATTTCATACGGAGCTAATGGTAAACGGGGAGCCTATTTACATTAATTTTGTATTGGCCTGTACCGCAATTCAATCGATAATCATATTTGTTGGAGCAATATCAGTCTTAGAAGTTGACTGGAAGAAAAGAGTTAGAGCACTTTTTATTTCTTTGAGTTTGATTCATATCCTGAATTTGTTTAGGAATGCCGGTTTGATTTGGCTGCAAATGGAATATCCAGATTGGGAATGGATGACGATGTCTGTTTTCGAATTTGGACATTCTTATGCTTCTAGATTTGTTTCATTATTTGCTATGTTTTTGCTTGCTTTGGTATTATTTGAAATGCTTCCTCAGATGCACCGTCATGTTCTGCGCTTGCTCAAACCTCTAGGATTTGAACCGAAATTACGAACTTGATTAGGAAGTTCGTTGCTTTTTCCCACCGATTCTTAATTCTGTTTTTAATGGCATTTGGTGCTCCCAAGCAAATTCTTTCACAATTCTCCAACCCTTTTCAGAGCCTTCGTAATCTGTGACGTCAATGGTTTTGTCTCTAGTATTTGCTTTGAATGCAGCAACTGGCTCTGCGTTGTGGAACACCAAATAAGCACTACCAAACCCAAACCGCTGTTTCAAAACATCAGCAAAGTAAGGTGCTATTGGATCGGAGGGAGGTAATACGAAATCTCTAATTGGAGGAACATCCTTGGCTTCTTCAAGTAATTCTTTTCTACCCCAGCAAACTTCCATTAAATCTTTGATAAGGAATCCTTTGATTAGTGTTTCATCTTCTTCAAATTCAGTCAATATGGCCTTCAATTCTTCGGGCTTGAAAGGAGTTCCTGCAAGTCTGATGAATTGCTTCAACGTAATTACTGGATAATCAGATACCATTCTGCGAAGATATTCTTTACGTAAAATTACTGGGTCAAGACCTTGCCTTGGGGCGACAGAACGGAATCCTCCACGATAATCTTGAACCATGTGCCCACTTCTGAGTAGGGGCTGAATCAATTTCCGGAATTCTGATCTCTTCATTGCATGTCGCTCCATGAAGAGGTTAGGATCACTGTGTGTTTCAAAGAATTCAAGAATATCAAGCAGGTCTTCATCAGGTTCCATTCCACGAATTGCCAAAAGGGTTGAGAAGTGGTCATATGATGCCCAAACTTGATGCCCTCTGAGATTAATTCCTTGATGCAATTGATGCGCACTAGCCATATTTTTCAAACTAACACGATATAACTCTGAACGCCCTCGAAGTCCGAAATCATCTCTAACTTCCTGAACACTACCAAGAGCTTGGTTTTCGTTTTCTAGACGAGAGTTTTGATGCAAATGATGTCTATGGAAAAGTGCTCTTTCAGCAATTTCTTTCGGTTGTGGGTCAACAATTCCTCCTCTTATCATCCGCTCCCCGGCTAATTTGAATCCTATTGATTCCAATGCATTCTTTGAATCATCCTCTAACTCGCTAACTGGTACACCATTAAATTGAGATAGTACTGCTACATCAACCAATTGATCTGAATGATTGTCTAACAATTTCTCAAAAGCAATGCAGAATTCATCTAGGTATGCGTATGGTATGTGCATGTCCTTAATTTCCAAGTAGTCATTTACTTTGAACATTAGAACCTTTCCTACCGGGTCTACACCCTTGAAAACTGGTAAATACCATCCTCTGTCCAAAATTGACCTTACTTCCCATATGAATCTTGAAACATACGGATCTGATTGAGTTAAAATCCTTAGCGAACGCTCTTCTTTTGAAGGATGTGATAGGAGTTCTACTTCCTCAGGAACAACATAGAATGCTTCAGGTTCAGGCACCAATGCCATAACTTTCGCTATCCTGCCACTATTTTCCAAATTACGCAGTGCTAATGCGAGTTCCTCTACACTCCTGGAAACATAATACCTCAGAGTAAATGCCTTTACTGGGCCGATTCTCTTGATAACTTCTTCTAATGAATCTTCAAACGACATTGGTTCGTATACATCTACGACCCTGTGGAATAGGGATAGTCTTCGCCTTCTTCCAACTACGTCCTCGAATTGTTTCACAAGACACAATTGCCTTTCCAAATTGTTCACAGCATTTTTTAGGTCGCGTTGTAATGATTTGTGTTCATCACCTTTAGGAAAATCAATTAGCATTTCTTGCCTTGTTAAATTCTCACCTTTTGGAATCTTCTCTAAGACGAGTTTCTCCATTTCGCCAAGCCACG
>JAPOHM010000020.1 GCA_029979405.1 Methanobacteriota archaeon | reverse complement strand
TCCTCTTTTGATAATTCAATGCCATCCCTTTTCTTCTCTAAAATTAACGGCATTGAAAGCATGTTCACACCTAAGATGCCAGTCCGATTTCAACGAGTCTCTGATGGAGATAATCTCCAGCATTGATTGAATCGTATAGTGCTTCTCCACCCGTTAGAGCAATAAATTCAGGAAGGGGTGTGAGGTCAATTTCGTTTCTTGGATGAACAAACATTGGCATTGAATATCTATCGGTTTGAGTATCTGGGGGATTGACTACTCTATGGGTTGTTGACTTGAACAAACCATTAGTCAGATTTTGTAGCATATCACCACTATCTACGATAATGTGGTCATGATTGCCCTCAACCTCAATCCATGTTCCATCGTGGTCCATTACTTGTAAGCCGTCAGCAGTAGCTCCGACTAAGAGTGTTATCAGATTGATATCTTCGTGTTTAGCACTTCGAACTGCACCTTCTGGTGCATCATCTCCGAGTGCAGGATAATGAATTACCCTAAGAATTGTATTCCCGTTTTCTGCCATTGAAGGTAGCCAATCAGCATCTTTTCCGAGATATATAGATGCAGCTGACAGTAGTTCAAGACTCATTGACTCCATTGCATTGTAGAGTCCATCGATTGATTGCTCAAACTCAGGTGTTTCATTAGGCCAAATATTCTTCGGAAAGTTTTCGTCATCAATAGTTCGCCCGGTTTGCCAAAACTCTTTCAGATCAGGTGCAGGGTTATCTTTAGCATGCTCAACTCCGTAAGGAGTGTAACCTCTCTGTCTTGAGATAGTAGATTGTTCATATTTTGCTTTTGTTTCTTGAGGTAGACTGAAGAATTCTTCGGAAACTTCGTAGGATTTTTTGATTGCCTCAGTGCTAATCCCGTGTCCAGTCAAGGCGAAAAATCCAATGTCTTGCAGAGATTCTCCAAGCGAATTGATGAATTGTTCACGTCTTGCTCCGCCTGCTCTGTAATCAGAAAGGTCGCAAACGGTGAGTGATCTTGTCATTTCAATCACGAGAATTTAGTTTAGCGATTAATTTCAACATCTCGATGTATAACCAAATGAGTGTTATTACTAAACCAAAGGCACCGTACCATTCCATATTTTTTGGAGCACCGTACTTTACTCCGTTTTCGATTACACCGAAATCGAGAATAAGGAATAATGCCGCTACGCCGGTGAATACTACGCTGATTCCTATTCCGATAGCGCCGTTGCTGTGAATGAAGGGAATACTTGCGCCCATGAAACTCAACATGAAGTTGAACATGTAAATCATCATAATCGCAAAACCAACAGAGACAACAGCTAAGGTAAATTTCTCAGTAGGTTGAATAATTCTCATTCTGTAAAGTGATAGCATTGTGATGAAAACTCCGATTGTTCCTGCTAATGCTTGTAGAACAACACCTTCACTACCACCCAAATAGTAATGCTCGACCATAAATGAAAAAGCACCAACAAACAATCCTTCCAGAACCGCATACATGCTCATCAAAACCTGCGGTTGCGATGGGCGTGTTAGCATAATGACTAGGGCGAGTATGAATCCACCTACTCCTCCACCAATAATCATTATTCCACCATATCCCGGATTTTGTAAGCAAAGGGAATATGCGATTAATGCCGTTATTCCCACCAGGCTAAGCAGTGTCAATGTTTTACTGATAGTTCCTTCGATTGACATCGTTTCTGTTCCCATTCCTCCACGGAAATAATTCGGGTTGAGGGCGGGGTTGCTTTGTCTAAACACCATGTGACTCAGACAGCGATAACAGCACTCCTTTGTGAATCTTATGCGGAATTTTCCTCGATTTGTTGTTGATACCACTCAGATAATTGTTCTTCAGTCCAACCTGACTCGAGGTAACGCTCAACTTGGCCGATGTCCCAGCCTGGGAATTTGCTCATATCGATACCACTCTGGCTTTCAACTTCATTTGTACCGTCCAAAACTGGCATTTCATATGACTTCGCATCTTCACCTATTAATTCTACAGCGCCATCCTGAGGTTTAGGATTTCTAAGCAGAACAAATAATGCCCCTCCACAAATTAGGGATCCTAATACTATCAAGATTATCATGAAATTTAAGCCACTGGAATCACTACCGCCTTGAGAATCATCAGCAGATTGTTGTTTATTTTGTTCTTTGGAACATCCTTGTGTGTCAGTGGCAGTTTGAGGTGGAGTGTTCGGGCATTCATCTTCGTCGTCAGGAATCTTGTCTCCATCTGAATCAACACCGTCTACTTGTTGAGTAATCTGTTCAGGAGAACATCCATCGGAATTTACAGTTGCATTTACCGCAGTATTGGGACAATCATCCTCAGTATCAATCACTCCATCATCGTCTTCATCGTCAATTTCCACCTGAGTTTCGGGCTTGCAACCAAAAATGTCGCTATCCTTTTGCCCATCAAAGTCAGCATCTTCCAAGAAAAGAGCATTGCTTGCTGAAACTCCCTCTGTTTGTGACGCCCAAATTACTTCATCACCATCAAGGATACAATCTCCATCACTATCGTTTGAATTTGGATCTGAGCCGTATGTGAACTCTCCCACATTGTAAATTCCATCATTATCGTTATCGAAATCACTGTCGTCTGTGGTCCTGTCCAATCCATTTTCTAATTCCCAATAATCTGGAATTCCGTCAATATCTGTATCTGTATCGGTATCGATTCTGTTCCAATCTTCCCAGAATGATTGTTCGTAAACCGCAGCGATGTTTGCATTTTCTATTGCGATTCCCATCTCTCTATTTCTTAGAATTGAATTATCTCCCCAGTTGATACTAGAGACCAGAACAATTTCTCCATCAATAATCATGCCTTTGTTGTGAAGTTTTCTAACTGTGTCATTTTCAGACATTAGTATTGCTTCTACATCCCCCTGCCAACTGTTTAATTCATTCACAGCTTCTCTTATCCCAGGATTATCATTTACGTAGTGTTGATTAATCGCCATACGGATTGTGATACCTCTTTCAGCGGCATCCTCTAAAGATTCGACAAGCGGGTTTGTTTGCCAACCCCAATACCAATCCATTTCGAAATATTGCAATGATAGCAAAATTTCAGATTCAGCGGATTGAATTAATTCTGCAAGACCTTGTACGCAATCATCTGGACAAGTCAATAATTCACCATTTACAGATTCAAGCATAGGGGATTTGATGTTTGTTGGTATGTATTCAATCGGGGCTTCATATGAACCAGATGCAGGTTGTGAGAATGTAGAATCTTCAACGTGTAGTTGGCTCGGATCTTCATCAAAAGTCATTCTTTCGAGAACAATTTGTGCCAAATCAGAACTCTCGATGATAATACCCCAGTCACGATTGCCACGATTATCTGTTGGCATGCTGGAAGATTTCCAATTTCCAGAACCAAACCAAACAACTTCATCGTCAACTACGGTAACCTTGGAGTGTAGATATTGGTATGGTGAGGATGAAGAGGATGAGAATTGTAGGACTTCTACACCAGAATTCTCTAATTCATATGCCATGCCTCTACTCTGAGAAATTTCATTTTGCGACCACCAATTTTCTGGTTCGTGAATTACTACCGTGACATCTACTCCTCTGGTTTGTGCTTGCATTAATGCATAGACGAGGTTTACGTGATGTAGTTGGTAAACATGAACATGTATACTTTCTTGAGCAGAGTTAATCATCGAAATAACGTTGTCTAAACCTGCTTCTGGAGCAATCAAAGGTGTGACGTTTGCGTTGTCAGAGAATGAATTTACTCCACAGAAGTGTGAAGCTCCAGCCACAGACCATCTCATCTCCCAGTCAGAGGATTGGTTTGTGTCAACCAAGTTTCCACACCCATCGCCTCGAAGATAGAGAATTCTGTCCACAGTTGTTACAGGTTCACTAATCGCAGGTCCTGACCATCCTACTAAGTCAGTAGGTCCGTTGCCGTAAACGAAGGTGTCTGCAACAACTCCTAACGGAGAAATCAATTGGATTGTGGAGCCACTGTCGGGGAGCCAAACCGGGAAATCCATGACATCCTCTGCATTTACAATTGTTGACTGTTCCATTGCCTTTACCGAGCTTGCATCTGGACTTACAATAACTGAGTCTCCTGAATCTATGACCAAAGAATTGAATGTGCCGTTGAATGATGAGCCACTGGTTGTAGTCTTCGTGACTGTCCATCCGTTCATGACAGCAGTTCGATTTCCAATGTTTGTTATTTCAAAGAATTCATCATTATTTGAAGCACTGGATTCTTGGAACATGAATCTACTGAAAATTAGGTCTTCAGGTCCTGCATAAGAAGAAATGTCTGGCTCTTCATATCCGGGGGTTGGCCAAGGCAAAACTTCACCATCAGAGTCCATTGTTTTACAATCTGTGACTGTTGCCCATACTACCGAATCAACGACATTTCCATCTGGGTCTTCAAGGGTTATCGAATCTCCAAGACCACTGATAAACCAGTTTGGAGCAGTGATTATTTTTCTGTCCGCAGGCTGGATGAAAGTGTTGATGGAATTGTATAGGCGGTCAGACCTTGCATGGATTAAATCTCCGTCTCCAGAAATTAATCTCCACGCATTCAAATCAATCGCTTCGCCTCCGGTATTGTTGACTTCAATCCAATCATCTAATGGCGTTATAGTGTCAGAAGAACAGTGAGCTAGTACCTCGGTAATTTCTATACTAACCTCTCCAGTGTATGGAGAAGTTTGCGGGTTTGGCTGATTAGGGGTCGGATAAGGCGCTTGACTCCAATCATTATTCCAATACCAGAGTGATTCTCCTTCCGTTGTTTCATTGTAAGTAATGGTTGAAACAATTTGATTTGCAGAATTTTTTAGTTCAATTGTATCAGGTGCGGTGTTTTTGAGATAGAAACTCTGTGTTCCATTGATGGCTACAACGAAAATCTCCCCTGGATTGATTATCGTATTATCTTTTTCAGGGAGTTGAATAACATTGATGTTGAAATTTCTTGAACCCGATGAAAAGTACCAATTTGCGATATCTACTGATTGGTTTCCAGTGTTTATCAATTCAACCCATTCTCCATTTGGCCAAACATCAGTGTCGTTTCCTACAGCATCTGGGAAAATTTCATTGAATGCAATATCGCCAATAATTGATGTTGTTCCTGGTTCAGGAGATCCAGGTGTTGGCCAACTTGCTATAACCCAGGGAAGGTCAGGATTTTGTGACTCAATCAACGAGTTGTTTAGTCCAGGGTCAGAATCCCACCATGCTTTGTATACTATGTTTCCAACAGGGTCTTCAAGCATAAGATGGTTGTACTGATTCCATAGGGTCATCGATTCGGAAAATTGAACGAGTCTTCTGGAATCTGCGGAGATAATTGTTCCAGGTTGAGAATTATTCATAACAAGATTTCCTACGTGAATCTGAGTAAAATTGCCCATTCCGTCTCTAATTTTCCAGTCTGTTAAGTCCCAATCCGTATTACCAGTATTGTGCAGTTCCACCCATTCTCCTTCTGGGTAAGCGAATCCATCTCTTGATGAATTCGCCATTACTTCGGTAATAATTAGGTCAGATGGCGTGTCGACAATATTTGTCCAGAGATTTGGGTTTTCGATACCTGGTGATGGATAGGATGATACGAACCAGGAGCCATCTGAGTGTTCTTCTGAGGAGAATCCAGCAACTGTATCGGTCCAAGAAATTTGGTCTGTTGTGGAACCATTTGCAATCAGCAGACGCAAACTCTCTGCTCCGTTATTCAAAACACCCCATGCATTAGATGAATTAACTGCAACAATTCTGTAACCTCCTGCAACAATAATATTCGAATTACCAATTAAGTGAGATTCATTTAACGGTATAATGTTTCCAGCGTTGTCGACAATAGTCCATCCTGTCATATTTACATCAGAGGTTCCCTCATTATGTAGTTCAATCCATTCGCCTCCCGGCCATGAAGAATTATCATCGGAAAAGAATGGATTAGCCATAACTTCATTGAATAATACTCCAGTAGAAACAGGTCCTGTCGCTTGACTATTTACTGATCCAGGTGTTGGACTGTTAGTGGAAATCCAGTCGTTCATAGGGTTTGTCGAATCCTCTTCTAAGCTAACCCCTGACGAAGTTGAATTCCAAGAGGCTTGGTCTTGGAAGTTGCCCGATGCGTCTCTCAAAGTAATGTAATCAAAGGAATTTGTTAGGTAAAAGTTCCCATATCCGTTTCTTGCGATCACCATGTACTCTCCAGGGCTAATCGTCCATGTTGATGAATTTCCGCTTTGGTAGCCAACTATCGTTGTTGAATTAAACTGTAGAATCTTACCTGCTTTGTTTTCTAATTCCCAATCCAGAACATCAATTGCAGTAGAACCTGAATTATGAATCTCCATCCACTCTCCATTCGGCCATGTCGCATCATCATATCCGTTTGGATTTGGCAAAGCCTCGTTCAAACATATAGTGCCACTACAAGCAAGTGCCCTACCTGAAACACTTGCTTCAGTAGTCTCTACCAAGACAGAAACCGATGTCAAAAAAAGGATAATTGTTAGGGACACTGCCTTCACTTTCATGATACCAACATGGCGTCGAATCAGTATAGGGTCTTCATGCTTTCTTCGATAAAATTCAGCAACGAATTACTGAATCTCAATTTTCTGTAAATTTTCTTTATTTATTCAATAAAGGTATGAGTGCATTAGCTGCCTTTTCGCAAGCATTTGCTACATCGTCCATTCTCTGAAGTACTCTATACATGTGCATTGCAGCCAAAGCATTATCATCGCCAGAACTGAATACATGAGCAGCTGCTTTTGCTTCTACTTCATCTGCTTCATGCTCTTTCAAGTTAACGTCCTTAATTAGTTGCATTACCTTTTTCTTAGCGACCTTGGTTTCTCCGCCAAGGGACAGATCTCTCAAAGCCTCAACAGTGTCTTCGTATGTTGCTACTGTAGCAGATACTGCATTAGCCATTTCAATTAGCATTTCTCTTGCTTCCTTGTTATCGTATAATTCTCTGAAACTCAATTGTTCAGCAACATTCTGTGCGTAGTCAGCAATTCGATCTTGCCTTGCTAACATCCTCAAGAAATCATCCATTGAAACAATTAGTCTAAAATTAGTTTCTTCCATCATGTCTCTCAGTTGGGTTTTGATATTGTCTGCGTCCAATTCAGCATCAACTGTAGCTTTGATTTCATCACTTGCATCTTCACCATTAGCGGTTTTGTTGACAGCTTCTAACATATGGCCAACAGTTGCTTCAACCGCAACAGCGTGCTTGTGGAATAACTCAAATGGTGTCGCTCCTTGGTCATCAGAACTTCCAGCATCCGATAACGCCTCTTCCACATGAATCTCTCCACCACGTGTTTTCCACATTGCGAATCCTACTGCAGCGAATGCAATAGGTAACAGAATAATCATCTTGAGGTTATCTCCTCCAGATGCGATGTAAATTGTTGCCGCACCGAATGCGGCTACTGGAACGCTTGCAACCCAAGATGCAGCAATCTTTCCGAATACTCTGAAATCTACTGCTTTTGCTCCTCCTGCGAGACCCACGCCAACGACGGCTCCTACCAGGGTGTGAGTCGTGGATACCGGAACTGCCAAGAATGGCATTGAGAAAACCAAGATTGTAGTTGCAGCTCCAAATTCTGCTGCGAATCCACGTGTTGGAGTGATTTCTGTAATTTTCTTACCAACGGTTTCCATAACTCTCCATCCCCAGGTCATTACACCAATTGCGATACCTGCAGATCCCAATAATACCAACCAAAGCGGAATTTCAGCTTGCTCCATTAGCATACCAGTATCATTCGACAATACTTGCCAAACAGCAGCCATTGGGCCAATTGCATTGGAACGGTCATTTGCACCGTGTGCGAATGCTACATATGCTGCAGTGATTATCTGTAACCATACGAAAATTCTCTCAACTCCCTTGAAACCTTTGCTTTCTTCGTTAATGTCTATTTTCTTCAAGACCAAATAAAGTCCGAACGAACCCATTGCACCGATAACTGCTGCAAGAATTAGTGAATTGATTGGGAGCCATGCTGCATCCGCAAATGGATCCCATACTCCATTTTCTTTAGCGGGAAGCCATGCTGTCTTGTCTGCAATCCAGCCATTTGATTCCGCTCTTGCAAAGAATCCCTTCAGTGCCTTGAATTGTAGTGCCAGGCCCAGTACAAAGAATGTCGGGAACGCAAGAATAGGCGCTAACCACATTGACCTTTGTTCGGGATTTTCTGCATCAAGTATGGTCTTTTTGATAATCCAATAAGAAAAGAAGGCTAGGAGTCCACCCATTAATGGGCTAGCAACCCAACTCATTACCACTTTTTGAACGACTTCCCAGTCTATATATTTGGCATTGTGGTCGACCTCTAATACCAATCCAACACCAATAATTCCTCCAATAATGGAGTGTGTTGTCGACACTGGCAGACCCATTCTGGTTGCAATCGTTAACCAAACTGCAGCAGCCATCATAGCGGCTATGAATCCAAAAGCGATGTCTTGGGAAATAGCTGGAGTGACCGTCGAGAAATCAACAGTCAAGATACCCTTTCTGACCGTTTTAGTGACTGCGTCACCGGCTAAGAAAGCACCAGCGAATTCGAAAATAGCAGCAATAATTACCGCTTGTTTTAGGGTTAGTGCTTTCGATCCAACTGAGGTTCCCATTGCGTTAGCAACGTCATTCGCACCTATGTTCCATGCCATATAAGCACAAACAATCAAAGCTAAGCCGATAACAACCATAGTTACTGGTTCCATATATTGTTCTCATAGAAATCAGTATATCACCTAATGCCCATGTAATCTATATAGATGTAAATAGTGCGATATTTGATTTGAATGGTTGCAGATCCTGGGAGAATCGAGGTAAGAAAAGTCCAATTGACTGGAGGTTCCACTTATACAGTAAGTTTGCCTAAAACTTGGATTGACGAAATGTCATTGAAACCACGCGATGGAATTAGGGTGGATTGGAGACCAAGCGGTGCCTTGAGACTAACACCTCTTAATCTATTGCAAAACTCCGAGAAAACTATTACCATTAATTGTGGAATAATACCTTCGAATTCTTTACATGATCACCTAATGGGAGCATATTTGGCTGGAGTAGACAAAATCAGAATAGTATTTTCCAGCGATTTAGATAGGGTGGTCCAGCAACAAATTAGAAGATTTTTACGAAACACCAGGGGATTTGAAATGATGAATGTTGAAGATGGTAGAGTTGATTTGATATGCCTAATCAGTGCAGCTGAGATGCCGTTAATTGCTAGTATTAATCGAATGTATTCTTTGTTAATTTCTGCTACAAGGGACCTAATATCCATTTCAAAAGGCAATGAAAAAAGTTTGCTTAATGATATTGACGATAGAGAATCAGAGGTTGATGCTTTACTGTATCTTGTTGAAAGGCAGGTAAGTATTGCTTTAGATTCCCATCTCGTAGCCTCATCACTTAATTTGGCTAGAAATCAGGCTGTAGAGCATTCAAATTTGGCAACTTCACTAGAACGAATGATGGACCATGCGGCACACATGGCTCATTTGGTAATGGAATCTGAAGACCTACAGTTAGATGCTGATAAAGCACCAATTTTACAACTAAATAACTGGCAAGATTCCATAAAGAAATTAATGATTAATATTCGTACAAGAAATTCATTCGAGATTGAGGAATCTAGACAGGAACTTAAGGAGGCCCAAATTCAAATATCCTCTTATGAAGAGAAATTAATCGAAGGAAGAAAGATGACAAAACATGATTTTTTGCTATTCAAGATATCTGAATCTGTGCGAAGGTTGTGCGCTTATGCTAGAGATTTTGGCGAGATACTTCTAAACCTAAAATCGCACGATGACATGATTTTTCGAAAATAAAAAAATGCCCACAGGGGCCGAGGCCCCTGCAGGCAAAAATTTTGGACAAGATTTTTCCCTTGCTTAACCAATTCTAGCTGTCATCTGAGAAATCATGTTAGCTGGTAATGCCACATAACCTACATCTGAGACATGATCCATTCCTGCTTCAGAATACCCATATTCTATGAATCCTCTGACTAGGTCCCAATCATTGTTGTTTACATTCATGTAAATGTATCTTGACAATGGTGCATAGGAACCATCTGCAACTGTGGATGCTTCTGGGGTCACTGCTCCGCCTGCATCTTCGACACCGTGGGTGTCGTTGTTAGCAATAGCTGCTACAGAAAGAACGTTTGCGTTCTCTTCATAATATGCGTATCCAAAGTATCCAATCGCGTACTCATCAGATGTGATTCCGTTTACGATTTGGTTGTCATCAGCGGAATTCTGGTATCCTCTTGCTTGGTCAAATCCTTCGGAAACAGGGTCTCCATCTGCGAAACAGTTCTTACAGAATACCTGCTCTCCGA
The DNA here is from genome assembly GCA_029979405.1 of Methanobacteriota archaeon. The sequence continues at coordinate 2,403 of JAPOHM010000020.1, read as the reverse complement.
AGTACTCGTATGTACCTGAATCGGAGTCAGCACCCCACAATTTGATTTCTTGGTCTTCACAGGCTGCGGAGTCTTTTAGATCGCTCCACTCTCTCTTGGAATCATTATCGTTGTTCGGTGTGACAGAGGACATAACAAGTCCACCCTTTTCGTGTGTTTCCAAATTTGTTTCACTCCAATCCGAGTATATCCATCTTAATTGGGCCATAGAAAGTCCCCCCATGTCAGATATACAGTTATCAGCTGCGCCACCTTTCTTGACGACAACTGATAGACCGTCGATTGCTACAATCAATTGGGTCACAGTCACATCAGAGTTAGCGCATGACCAGGTGTATCCGTCAGCACCTACTGTTGCTTCGGAATCTTTCCAATCTCTGCTCATGTCACCAATGTTTACAGAATCTGTGTCCGTGCTACATACTTTAGACGCACCTGCTCCTGATCCTCCTCCAGCGACAGTTACAGTGTAATCACTGTTTGCTGCGCTGTAAGCCTGGCCCCATGCACTCGCAACTGGAAACACAGTACTGCTACCTGCGATGTTTATGGTCTTCTGTTCTACTTCTTCTTCATCGCTACCAATACAGCCAGCGATTCCTGCTATCAATAATGTAAGGACTATTGTCCATGCCATTCCGTTTTTTCTTATGCTCATATAGGTAGTCTCCTATTGTTTGATCGGAAGGTTCCCACCTAGATATGGTTGAACATTAGATAATAAAGTGCAATATATATTGCTATATATTTATCAATATTCTATGTCAGTGTCCTATACATCCATGTTGAAATAGGGAGAATCAGGTGAGTGAGTAGTGAGCCAGGAGAGTGAGTTTCGTAAACTGCAAATTACTGGTGGCTCAACCATGATTGTATCTCTTCCTAAAGAATGGATTAATTCGAATAATTTAAACAAAGGAGACGTGGTGAAGCTCGAAGAACTTGGTTCGGGAGATTTACGTATATCTCCATTGCAAGGTTCTGCGGCTAAGACCGAAATATCTCTAGATTGTTGCGCATATGAATCTGGTCTATCCGATTTAATGATTGGCTCATATTTGTCAGGGGCAGACGTTATCAGAATAACTTGCGACCGAGATATTTCTAGAAAAACTCGATCTAACGTAAGAGAATTTTTGCGTGACACGAGAGGTATGGAAATTGAAGAAGATACATCTAAACAGATCAAAATTGTATCTATATTGAATCCTTCAGAGTTGAAACTTCAGGTTTCTATAAATAGGATGTATCTGTTAATATCAAGTCTAGTGGCCGATTCCTTAGAAATAATTTCTGGAGAGGATGTTTTACTCTTGAACGATATTGAAGATAGAGAAAGACAAATTGATGCCAGAAGGTTGCTTTTAGAGAGACAAGTTGCAGCTTCTCTTAAATCGCCGTCTGTAGAAAAGAGGTTAGCAATTGACCGCTTCACTGCGATGGAGCACGCTAACATAGCAAGGGTACTCGAAAGAATGGGTGATCACGCTTCTAGGCTTGCATTATTAGTTAGAGAACATTCGAATGTAATTAAGATGAAAAAAGAGGAAATGCCTCTGAGTGCAATCCCGATTTGGGCATCCCAATTAAAGACGATAGTTCACAATATGTACTCAAAAGACATATCAGTTATTCACTCTGCCAAAATAAATTTAGCTAAATTACGTGATGATATAGAACATTCAGAGGGAGATTTGTGGGTAGGTCGTGCATCAGCAGAGAGGTTGCTATGTGAGTTTAGAATCTCTGAATCAATCAGACGTTTGTGCGCATATGGTGTGAATTTTGCTGAAGCATTATTGAACATGCTGATGCATGATAATTTACAAAAGTTTTGAAGGGATCAATATGATATCGGCATCATCCTTCACAACTGACAAAGCTAGAACAGTCTTATTCTTGTTAAGTACCTCTGTTATCTTGATAACATTGGGAATTATTCAGACATTGTTATTTGAAACGATTACATTTTTCCAAGATGTGGCCGCCAGCCGCGGCTGGCTATCAATGAAATTTGATTTTTCAGGAATCTCATCTAGTTCAGGTATCGGTGGATTAATTCTCATCGGGTGTTTTGTGTCAGAATATTACAGCAAAAAATCCGAAAAAATTCTGAATTCAATTCCCGAAGAGATTCTTTTTCCCAATCTTTGGGTTATTCGATTTCTGGGATTATTTTCATTCCTTACTCTGATATTGCTTCAAAGCCAATTGTTGGCTATTTCTATAATAATACTATTTTTTACTTGGAGAGGAATTGCTTCTACTCAGTTCAAAAATAAGAATGGTGGTAAGGTATCCAAATCAAATAATCTAAGAATCATAACTTTGTTAATTATATTTGCGACATTTTTTGATGCTTTCACATACGTTTACGCTGGTTCATTTGGTAAATTTTTACTT
>JAPOHM010000097.1 GCA_029979405.1 Methanobacteriota archaeon | reverse complement strand
TCCACCGAATGATTCCAAGATAGGCTCAGTACTCCACCTTGGTCAGATGCGACATCGGTTAGAGAGAAACCTGTCAGTTGGGAAGGTGGGGCGGGATAAGGTACTGTAACCATAAGAGGCTGTGAGAAGTTAGAGGCTATTCCATATTGGTGAGTTGACCTTACAACGTACCAATATGTTGAGCCCACACTCACATTTGAATCGATAGTTTGGTTGAAAAATGACCTATTGTAAACGTCTAGCAGGTTAATTGATTGGCTAGATGACTCAAGTTTGAAAATTTCAAATTCAATGAAATCTAATCCATATTCAATGGTGTCGTTCCACTTGAATTCTACCATTTCTGGTGTTGCACTAACGAGTTGTAGAACCGGAGTTGTTGGAATTGCTAAATTTGGCGCCCCAGGAATTGTAACAGCATAATAATTTGACAAAGATATCACTCCTGATTTTGTCGAGTTAAGAGGAATATCGATTGTTAAATTACCAACGCCTCCTGTCATTTGTTGATTTAGTGAATTCGTTAAATTCCCAATTAAATGAGGGTTCTGGTTCACTGTAAATGAGCAATCATAACCAATATCCAAACCCGAATAATTGAACTCGCCATTTCCGGTTGTCTTGACATTCATGGAGAGATTTGCCATCGAAACTCCATATCCATCCACATTAGTTTGCAGAGATGAGATTATTTGCACTAAATCTTGTCTAATTGCATTGCTTTCATCCCGCATTTGAAGTGGGTCTAAACCATTTGCTGAATCGCCGGCATAACCAGTCCTACTCATCTCAGGAGTTCCATCTTTATCTGCATCTAGCTCAATGCTATGCCATCCTGCTATGAATACACCTTTCGATGTTTCTCCAGCAGATACAATGTGCTCAATGATTCCATCACCATCCATATCCATTGTCATAATTGATGTTGGAATAGACCAAGGCTCAAGCACTATCATCGATGAATTTGAAATGCTTGTAGAATTAATCTGCCGTAGTGAAATATTACCCTCGATAGTTGTGGAACTACCGTCAGAAGCGCCAGGTACTGGAGTCATTAGTTCCAAATTCCCATCATTATCATAGTCCGCAACTGTTGAATTGACAATTGAAATCATACCCTGGAATGACTGCAGATTCCATCCCGTTCCGTTGTTAATTCTCATAGCGTAACCTTGGTTATTTGAACCCAAAATATCAATATCGCCATCGCCGTCTAAATCGGTAAGAATTTCATCTCTAGAAATGTCGTCAAAGGTTTTTAGGGGCCCTGCTAGCATTCCTGAAACGACGCTCCAGTGTGTCCAATGTCCAGTACTATCCATAACCAACATTGATTCATTTCCATTATTGAAAAAGTCACCAACATGGACAGACAACAAAATTGCAGGGAAACCTGTTGTGCCGTTTTGGTTAATGACCTCAACTACAGGTGAGGAAAGTCCTGAGGTAGTATTGTTCCATGAATAGAAAGATAGTGAACCACCTGTCGTTACTGTCACAATTTCCGCTGCACCGTCTGAATTGATGTCACCCATTTTTGCCATGGATAAACCTGAAGAAATAGTTTGATTGAGGACAGGATCGAAGGTTGTACCATTTGCTAAGTGGATACATGCTGTACTGGTAGATGTTGAAAATGCGATTATGTCTTCGCTACCGTCTCCGTTTATATCACCTGTAGAAATCGATGTTGCTTTATCGCAAGTTTGGATAGGTGTAGACATGGTTATTCCACTACCGGAATTCCAATCAGCCCAGACAATTGAAGTCGAATTGTTGGATTGGATGTCTAGCAAGAACATCGGTTCTGATAAACTATCGTTATCGATATCAGTTTCTATCACCTCTTGATGTGAACCTATCGAGAAAAATCCACCACCAGTGTCAGGAGAAAAGCCAACTTCAAGACTAGAGTCTTGAATTATTGATTCTGAAGGAATTAGAATTGTTGGACTAGTGGAGTTTCCTGAAGGAACCTGTGAAACATACCAATTATTTCCATCATAGAATTCGTTTTGCTGGCCAATGTCACCGTATCCAAGACCTTTGAATTCCCACTCGAAAATACCGTCTTCCCCGACGTCTACCCAAACTTCGCCTGGGCTTTGATCATTTGAATCGAATACAACCTCAAATCCAGAATCTGTGAATGTGACATTTCTTGGTACTTCTATCGAAACGCTATTGTTTGTAGTACTACCTTGTAAATTAACTTCAACAGTTGCGTACCCACCATTGAATGTGTTGAAACTGAGTGACTCGCCCGAGGCTGAAACAAACGTCAGTGGAACGCAAGAAGTCAGCATAAGTAAAATCATCAGAAGTGCAGAATTACGCTTCATTTAACCACCCGTGTTGATTGCTGAGTATGTTGCCCCTTCATGTGTGTTACTCAAAATACTATATCCGTATCCCTTTTTGAATGGATGTAATCTTGCACCGAGTTACTTTTTTGTTTTCTAATGACATGACATTTTGATTAAGGGTTCAAACAGTCTTTTATTACTCAAGTTCAACGTCATCTAATTGAAACGGCTCTTTTTGTTAGGTTGACATGCGTTAGGAAGAAGTGTAAAGTCGGGACATGCGAGGTAATAAAATGGATGACGAAGCCAAGGTTCTGATTAGGGCGGGCGATGTTGAAATCGACATCTCCGGCGCACAGAACAGTGTCGATGAGAGATTGATTAGGGTCAAAGAAGATGACACATGGTCAATTGCGCTATCAAGAATCAGAAATGCACGCGAGCGTGCGATAGAAGCTGCAGTTGATGCTGCTAGAGACGCTGGACTTCCTGAAAGAGGTTCAGCATTCAGGGCACTTATCGAAAATTGTAGCCTAATCAGAAAGCCGGACCAAGTACTAGGAGCAATTCAGTACTTGAGGGACGTCGAGGGAATAAACGACAGTCCGCCAAGAGTAATCGATAACTTATTTGAGGACGCTGGGTTAGAGCCTCCAGGCAACCTATCACTCTACCTGAATAGGTTGAGAGAAAGAGGATTCTTGGTAACCCCACCGTCTGCAAAAGAAAAGAACCGTTACGCAATCCTGACTCCTGAAGGACGGGCGCACTTAGATAAACGAAGCCGATATTGAGGTGAATTGATGGTAATGTCGGGCAGTAGTACCGACAGAGAGGAAGAACCTCTCGATTGGTCTTTTCAAAACCATGCAGGTGAGTTACTGCGGCGAGGTAATCATCCAAATTCGAACTTCAAACGGTGTATACTGGACAACGCAGATTTGACAGAGGGGAATTTCACAGATTCAAACTTCAATCGCGCTTCTATGGTGGAGGCAGATTTGATGAAATCTGCTTTCGACAACTGTGATTTCAGTGGTGCTGATCTTCGTAAGGCCAGACTAAACCTTTCAAATTTTAGAAACTGCTCTTTCAAGGGTGCTGATATTCGTGGAATAAGAGGTAGATACGCCATTTGGCAAGGCAGTGATTGGTGGAATGCTAAACTCGATGAAGACCTAGAAAAGGTTCTAGCAAAAAAATGGCCCAAGCCCGAGGATGCTTGAAGAACTCCCTCCCCTACGCAGAATCATGCCAGTAAAACTGAGCAGACGTGTCGACTTTCCAATGTTAGACATGGCTGGTATAGCATTCTATCCCAGAATTTTTGATTTGGCGCACAGATTTTTTGAGGAAGCGTGGGAGAAAATCTGTGGGATTGACTATCCTACAATTTTAATGGATTTAGAAATTGGATTTCCAGTTGTAAATATCAATTCGCAGTTCCATGCGCCGTTTAGATACGGAGATCACGTTACTGCAACAATTTGGATTTCGAATGTAGGAGTGAAATCCTGCACTTGGATGTACGAATTCCACAATCAGAAAAATGAGTTACTTTGGTCTAGTGAACAAGTAACTGTTTGTGTTAGTATGAAAAACATGGAATCATTACCGATCCCATCAGAACTACGCACAGGCTTGGAGGGTTGTAAGCGTGAGTGATGATTTTTCTATACGAATGAATGGGAATGATGGTTTAGCGCCACCAGCCTCTTTATTTGCACCTAGACCTGACAAAAAAGGTCCTAAGACAATTGCTATTTTACTAATTATGGGTGCAGCCATTATGCTCTCAATCGGATGGGGCGATATTCAAAACTCGAATCGTGAGGATTTCCCTGAGGAAGAAGTAGATACGTTGCTTGAAAATTTCCAAAACAATGACGTAAATGTCAGTGCAGAAGAGTATCAAGAATATCATGACAAAATAAGAGACGATGGTGCATACTCGATTCGTGGTTACTCTCTAGTTGTTGGAGGTGTTATGCTAATTGTTGGCGGTATTCTGCTTTTCAGACTGAACATGCTTGGAGTAAAATTGTCCATCGGAGGAGCAATTTTTGGTTTATTTGGTGGATTCGGGGGCTCGTGGATGATGGCAAATGCATCTGCTGAAATACTCCCAGACGAGATTACAATGGTATTCGAAATCTGGTCTTACCTTTGTGGTGTTTGTATGCTGACTTGTCTTGCTATGGCTGCTTTACCAGTGATTAATGCATCCGCAAGAGCTGCCCTGAACCAAAGTGTGACTCTAGTAAATGAAGAGGAATGATTGGCAGTTGTAATCTGGCTGTAGCACACGAAAGGGCTTGAGCCAATGCTATCTGAAATTAATTGGCGGCCCCACCGCGATTCGAACACGGGTTCGTGGCTCCGCAAGCCACTGTGATATCCAGGCTACACTATGGGGCCAGTGTATTCTCGGCGACCTGCCTTCCCCATTTAAGCGCGACGGGCATCAAACACGCCATTCGAATTGTGTCCACTCTTTCTCTTTGGCTATCTTCTTCAGTCTGCCCTCAGCGTTAACCGCAACAGGATTGCCAGTTATAGCCATGAAGAATGAATCCGCATGAGTATTTCCATAACCCCAGCAGTCTGATAAGTTGTGACCCGCATTCTCTGCATCTTTCATGACAATTGGAACCTTGCCTTTTCTTCTAGGAACACTCCAACCTTTTTCTGAGCCTGACATCATTCCTGTCATGTCTTCTGGTCCGCAGCCATAAACTGCATCCATCCCAAGATAGTCTGCCATGGCTTGTGCCATCGGCATTACCGTTGCTGTAATCAGTACTAATCGATGTCCTTGCTCACGATGCCAATTTAATCTTTCAACGGCTTCAAGACTGACCCTTTGAGATAATTTTGCCTCGACCGATTCTGCTGAATATTTGCGTAAAGTTTCCCAATTACACAAGGCCAAATGACCACGATTTCTTGCGGCATCATAAATTGAGCGCCCACGAATTAAATTACCAAAGAATCCAAGACACCACATCGTTGCGCCTATTGGAATTCTCCACGGTCTTCTGCGAGAAAGCATTCCCGTGAGGGTTTTTTCACTAGAAGCATCCAACAGGGTGCCGTCTAAATCAAAGTATGCGGTTACGCCACCCATGGCCTGTTGGCAGTGAAGGTTACCCTTGAGATTGTCGATTATTCTGAGTCTTCTGGGCCGTAAACTCTCCTTCCTGCGACGTGGTCCTGCCACCATGTTAGTTGGTTGTCTAGGTGTCTAGGAATGAAGAATCCAACTTTTCTTGGCGTGAGTCCATGGTTTCTCAGTTTTTTATCGTGGGATAAATGTGCGACTATTGTTTGTGCGCTACAACCTGGATTAGCGAAGACAAATCGCTTAATCTCATCTTTTAGCCGTTGCAGTCTTGCCTTTTTTTGAGTACCTT
>JAPOHM010000093.1 GCA_029979405.1 Methanobacteriota archaeon | reverse complement strand
ATGGCGTATTCGAGCCTGCCTTCGACAAGGAGGGTTAAGTCGTAACAAGGTATCTGTAGGGGAACCTGCAGATGGATCACCTCCTAAGAAAACCCGGAAGCGGGGGACTTCGGTCCCCCGTTTCCACTTTTTTTATTCCTATGTAACTTTACTTTTTACACCAGTTTAGTTTTCATCTACATACCAGTATTTCTTACTCGGTGAAAGTGGTCTCTTCATCCACAACGGTCTTCTTTCTCCTCTTGGATGAGTTTCCTTTTCCTTTGCCCAAGAATTCCATTTCTTGTAATATTCATGTGATTTATTGGTATCTACTTCGACGTCGCCGTATGCTTCACCATCTCCAGGTAGGGACAATTTTACTTTTTGAAGCCAACAGTGGGCGCCACTAATTGGATCTGGTTGTACTGCATGAGTAATGTTTTGATGGACACCTCCATCTCTCCAAAATAATCGGTTTGTATCTGGGTCATCTGAACTGAATGGAGTAATTCCTTCTACCGTCCTCATTCTCCATTTCCCGCCCCCTTTATCTTCAATAGATACAGTATTTGTCATCATTCTGTTGCCTGCATCTTGTTTCCTTCTCCAGCGTCCAATGTGATGTGAGCAACCAACAATTCCTGGCTTGATTGCCTCAGTTACCCAAACCTTGTCGATAAACCAGCCGATTTCTGTCTCGATTTTAATTAGCCCTCCCTCCGTGACTCCCAACTTCTTAGCGTCTTTTGGATGCAACCATATTGGGTTTCTGTGAGCTATCTCAACTAACCATTTTGCATTTGCAGATCTCGAATGAATGTGCATTGGCAATCTAAAGTTTGGTAGTAGGCAGAATTCGTCCTCTCCTTCTAAATTTTCAGGATGTACGTGAGATTTAATTTTGTAATGCGGAATTGCATGCTCTGGATAGCCAAATTCAATCATTGTTGGTGAATAGAATTCTTGCTTTCCAGATGGAGTTGGCCATCCTTCTTCTTCGTATTTCTTGTAAGTGCTTTCCTCAATTAAGAATGCTCCATGTTTCCTCATATATTCTAACTCTGAAAGTTCTTCTTCCTTTGATTTTTCAGAAAGTCCCGGGACTCTTTCAAAGATGTACTGATAATAATCATCGAGGTTCATTGTGTCTCCATCTCTGTATGGTGACATGAAATACTTCTTGATGCCCATGCTTCCATCAGGGTCTATTCTAAGGCTTAATTCGTTCCAGAATTCATCTTCTTCCCATACTTCACCAGGATTTACTTCATGCGTGAATTCTACTTCATTGCCCTGCCTTCTCTGGAATTCTCTTAGTACAGGTTGTCTAAATGCCACCCATTTACCTGAGGAGGTTGCATATGAGTTGATATCGTGTCTTTCACTTGCATGCCCCATAGGGATGACATAATCCGCAAAGAAAGCCGTCTCATTCCACGTCGGCGTCATCGCAATATGACAGCCAACTGCTTCTTCATTCTGAAGCATCTCAATCCATGAGAATCCATCTGGATATGTCCATACAGGATTGAAAACTCGAGTGAAGTAAACATCCATTGTTCCTCTTCCCTCTTTTACTAGATGAGGTAAGATATGACTCATTTCGAAGTGTGCTAACGTATATTCAGGCGGGAAATGTAGTTCATTCCAACCTTCAGGTGCCGGTGGTTCATTCGGAAGTTCAGGTTTGAACTTTGACCAAGAGTTTGGAGCTGTGCCCCCCTCTGTTCCCACTGAACCCGTGAGGACATTTAAGAAATGTAAAGACCTACTTACTTGCCACCCTCCGAGGTTTCCAATGGAGGCCGCTCTCCAAACATGTGATGACAATTTGCTACCCGAATTAGCCACAATCTTTCCAGTCTCAATCACTTGTTCGACAGGTATGCGACACTCTTGGGAGGCGTATTCAGGCGTGTAAATCGAATACTCCTCTTTAATCAATTCAATGAATTTTTCAAAGGATTTATTTTCTGTAGGATGTACTTCTTCCAAATATTGCTCCCAATTAACCTGGCTTTCCATGAATTCCCTATCATATAGGCCTTCATCCAAAATCATTTTTGCCCAGCAGAGGAACAACGCAGGTTCGCTTCCAGGCCAAGTTGGGATCCAGTGGTCTGCCATCGATGCAGTATTGGATAATCTGGGGTCAACAACAATCAGTTTGGCTCCATCCATCATTCCTTCAAGTATTCTTTGAGCATGTGGGTTGAAGTAATGTCCAGTTTCCAAGTGTGATGAACACAGAAGTATTACTTTCGCATTGCTGTGGTCTGGGCTTGGCCTATCGTGTTGATGCCAAATTGCATATCCAGTTCTTGCTCCAGCGCTACAAATATTGGTGTGTGAGTTGTGCCCGTCTACTCCCCAAGCTTTCAGTACGCGGTTAGTATATCCTTCATGGCCAGGCCTTCCTACATGGTAGACTACTCTATCTCTGGCTCCAGTTTGAAGTGATGCCCTAATCTTGGAGGCAATGTCGTCAAGGACCTCATTCCAAGAAACTCTTTCCCATCCTCCTTCACCTCTTTTTCCAACCCTCTTTAGAGGATACAGAATTCTCTCGGTGTCTTTTATTTGGTTAATCGTTGCAGGGCCCTTTGCACAATTTCTACCTCTGCTACCGGGATGCAATGGATTTCCTTCAAACTTGGTGACCTCGCCTGAATCTTTATCGACGTATGCCAGTAATCCACAAGCGGATTCACAATTAAAACAAGTTGTGGGAACTAAAGAGTAATTTTTCTCTATTTGTTTTGGCCATGCTTGAGCATCCAGTTCTGTATGGTTATCCCAATCTTGGAAGTTAGGATATTTTCTCAATTGCTGGTCAGCTCCCTTGTGGGGTTTTTTGTCAATATTGGGAATAATTCTCAATTTTTGTGCTATATTTTCTATGAATGATTTAGACATAATTTCACCTCACAATAATGGCTCCACCTGTGGCTTTTCGATTACATGATGACCATGAATCAGGATCACAATAAGCCCGAACACCCCTAAAACAATAGGTAAGATGCCACCGATAATTATCGCCAACGTTGCCCCACCGATTAGTATTGTTTCAATTAAGAATTTTAATGGCAATAGATTGTCTTTGGACCATGATCTTGCTTTAGCTTGTTGCAGTAGCCATGCCGTGTAAACTCCAGTAAGGGCTGCTATTGGAATACCCACATATGCAAGATATTCTAGGTAAATTTCGTTCAGATCGAGTAGGACAATTCCGAGCGTTAGAGAGAGTATTGCTCCGTATGCTGCCAGAATGTATGCTCCCTTGACCAACCATGAATTCCAGTTTGGTCTTAACATAACATACAGGAACCTTTCTGGCCTGTCTAAATCTTTGATTAGGAGCAGTCCTGTTATTGCCATGAAAACTAATCCTACTCCGGTAACAGGAATCCATAAGTCATCCATTTCGGGTAGGTAGCCACTAAGCCAAAGAATCATTGCGACCATATACGTGCCTGCAGCAATCCCCTTGGTCCAGATATAAGCACTAACCTCCCATCCCCAAAGAATACCTTTGGATGGGGAGTCGTATGCTCTTTTTGCACTTGGAGAATTATCAGCCAATTTCGCTGCAACATCCCGAATAATTGCTTGGTCTCTAGGATTTGCATCTTTTGCTTTCATTTCGAGGGCCAATTGTACTAACATTGAATTTTGGTCCGCCGCGCCTAATCTATCTTGAGCATATTTAGCAAAATGTCCAACCCCTGCTGACTGTTCATTGAACATTCCTTCAGCAGTCCTTTCTGTAGCAAATGGGTCTAACATCTCGTCAGACGTATCCAAGTAGAATACGTTTGGAATGGTTCCAGATTCTGGTTTCCTGACTTTTGTTTCATTCTCCGCAATAAGAACGGATAAGTTCGAATTTTTATCGTCCAAATCGCCGCTTACTATCGCTTCCACGGGACAAACTATTACACATGCTGGCTCATATGAATTTTCGATTCTGTGAGCGCAGTAGTTACACTTTGCGGCAGTTCCAGAATCTGGATTGATGTATAATGCATCATACGGGCATGCTTGCATGCAAGATTTACATCCAATACATCTTTCATCGTCAAAGTCAACTATGCCATCAGTTCTTGTAAACAAGGCAGTAGTTGGACAAATAGTAGTACATGGTGCGTCTTCACAGTGGTTGCATCTGTGAACACTGAATTCACGATTAGAATTTGGATATTCTCCGGTTTCGATATACTTAACATGAGTTCTATTTACTCCGACAGGAATATCATGTTCTGATTTGCATGCAACTGTACATGCGTGACAACCAATACATTTCCTGTTGTCAATAGCGAATCCATAATTTACCATAAGGCCCGCTCGTTTTCGAATTACATTAACTTATCTTAGTCGTGTAATTTTTTTTTCCAAACTAAATAAATCAAATTAGATTATTTTGTTCAGTCTAATACTACGACTTTGGATCCGTCCATCTCTATTCTTACAAGGCTATTCAATGGCCATTCACCCTGGCTTCTAACAAAATTCATGCCGTTTCCTTTCTCAAAAACTATCCAACAGTCGGATACCGTTGCTCCAATTCTGTCAACTGCTTGCAGTATTGGTAAAAGGGTTCCACCGGTTGATACAACATCATCTACAATAAAGACGCCATCTCCTTCTCGGATGTCGTTTAGGTAAATTTCACCCTTAGAGTAACCAGTTGATTGGTCGATTGCTGTTTCACCAGGAAGACCATACTCTCTCTTTCTGCCAATTACAAGTGGTTTACCCGATTTGAGACATAATGCGGCGGCAAGAGGAATTCCCATGGCTTCAATGCCTAGAATGATATCTACTGAATCCCAATCCACCTTTTCAAAAATCAAATCCCTAGCGGCAGCCAATAATTCAGAGGTTTGACTTGGAACACCATCTGTCAAGGGGTGGATGAAGTACGGGTAATCTCCTCTCATTACTACTGGAGCATTGATTACGCTTTGTCTGAGAATTTCGTATTTATCTCCGGACATGTAATTCCCACTTTAGGGTGACAAATGAATTATTCCTATAAAATTGGGAAGAAGAATTGGAGCAGCGACCGGGGTCGAAACCCCAGTCGCCGCGGCTTCTGTCAGTTGACAGTATATCTTATCTAATTCACATCACTCAATGTAATCTCAGAATATCATGTTGATGAGCCATTCGAATGTAGTCTCATCCCCTGGTCCGAGATAGAACATTATCATCAATGCACATAGGGTGCCCATTACGGGGTTTATTTGGTCAGTCTTGCTAGTACCCAACTTCATAAGAACATAAGCAATGATACCCCAAGCAATTCCATCTGCAATTGAATATGTCAATGGCATCATTACGATGGTAATGAATGCAGGAATAGCTATTTCTTTGTCATTCCAATCAATTTCAGCAGCACCACGCATCATCATTGCACCTACGACTACTAGTGCCGGAGCAACAGCGAATGCAGGTATTGCTTGCAAAAGTCCAGAAAGGAATAGTCCCATAAGCATCAATACACCAACTACAACAGATACTAATCCGGTCTTTCCACCTTCTTCGATTCCAGCAGCAGATTCGATGTACGTTGTTGTTGTGCTTGTACCACAGAGTGCTCCAGCTATTGTTGCAACCGCATCTGACATGAATGCTTCATCTGCACCCTCTAAGTTGTCGTCTTCGTCGACCTTTCCTGCCATTTTACCGACACCATAGAGTGTTCCTGCTGTATCAAAGATATCCACGAATAGGAAGGTAATCATAACAAGCAAAAATGCTCCAATAGTTTCAGAGTCAAGGTCAGCCAATGCCCCTAATGCGGCTCCTACAGCTCCGGTATCGAACCCATCAGTTGAGAAAATGTCTCCTAATGCAGGTGCAGCCACTTCAACACCACCGTTGTATGCGTCAGCAACATGCATGTCCATAGCGCCCAGGATCCATGCAATCCCAGTAATTCCTGCAATTCCATAGATAATCGCTCCTTTGTATCCTCGAGCCATCATGATACCAATTGCTAACAATCCTACCATT
>JAPOHM010000147.1 GCA_029979405.1 Methanobacteriota archaeon | reverse complement strand
GCTGAGATCAAATATCCAATTGGTACCCAGTCTTCCATTTCAAGCACCTCTCTTCTTTCCAGCAATCATATTGAGCATTCGATTTGTTACAGCGAATCCACCTACGACGTTTATCATTGCAAGTACCAATGCGATGAAAGCAAGGATTCCAGAAGTTACAGTATCTCCACCATCATATGCGACGTTTGCTCCGATTAGTGCACCAACTACACTGATTCCTGAAATTGCGTTTGCACCACTCATTAGAGGGGTGTGTAGCATTGCTGGTACTTTTGTAATCAGTTCAACTCCGAGGAAAATTGATAGTACAAACAAGGTAATTGAGCCAATAAGTAGGTCAGGGGTCATCACAAAACACCTCCTAGTCGTGTTTGCTTAGGATGCATTTCTCCATCCTTACAAATCAGAACGCCTCCCATTCCCGGTACGTGGAAATCATTTCCTTCTGGCGCTCCGACTAGAATATCATCATCTTCTGAAATTTGGAATCCATTTTCTTTGTCAACCAAACTTGTAATGAAGGTTGTAAGATTGTTAGAATAAAGCATCGATGCTGTATTTGCGAGTGTCCCAGGTAGATTGGATGTTCCTACAATGATGACGCCATTTTCTGTGGTGTGTACTTCTCCTGCCTTTGTGAGTTCGCAGTTACCACCAACATCAGCATTCATGTCGACAACTACAGCACCAGATTTGAAATTCTCAACTGCTGAAGCGGGTACGGTAATTGGTGCAGGTCTTCCAAAGATACGTGCTGTTGTGACAATAATATCGGCGTCACTTGCAACTTCACATACTGTGTCGTTCACCTTCTGAATGAATTCAGGAGTGAGTGGTTTTGCATATCCTGCTTCATCCTCGAAATCATCCATTCCATCAACTTCGATAAAACGACCACCGACAGATTCAATCTGTTCGGCAGCCGACTTTCTTACATCGGATGCATATACCACAGCACCAATTCTTTTAGCGGTAGCAATGGCTTGTAATCCAGCAACTCCTGAACCCATAATCACTACTTTAGCAGGTCTAACTGTACCTGCAGAGGTTGTCATCATCGGTATTCCACGTGGAACATGAGCCGCCCCAAGCAGAACGGCTTTGTAACCAGCCAAGTTGTCTTGGGATGAGTTAACGTCCATTGATTGTGCTCTGGATAATCTACGTGGAATCATATCCATGCTCATCAACGTAATTCCTCCATCAATACATGCTTGGACTTTTTCAGGATGTCTGAATGGGTCAGCAACGCATGCTACTATTTGGCCCTTGGATAATTCAGATGTATCTGGCAGACGGATTGAAATTACAATTTCGCATGCCATTACGTCTTTCCTCCCACCTATGCTAGCACCTGCGTCAGTGTAGTCAGAGTCTGAATAATTCGCTGCTATTCCTGCGCCTTTTTCCACAATTACTTCGAAGCCAGCTTTTTGCAATTTTTTCATGCTCCCTGGTACAATAGCGACTCTGGTTTCACCCTCAGGTTCCATTGGGACTCCAATCTTCATCTAACCACCTCTGCGATGCAACGAATGCACCCGCTGATTGTGGCGAATTGAATCCGGTTATTGAACGACACGGTCGAGATTCAAAATTTAGGTGTTTGAAATTACACCACCTATCCTTATTTGCGTCCTACTCTTCGACGTTTACAGGAGAGTAATTTCTATGGCAGCGGGGAGAAGGAAAATCGCAGTTATTGGAGCTGGAAATGTAGGTGCAACCTGCGCATTTGTGTTGGCACAAATGAAAGTTGCAGATATCGTTTTGTTAGATATTTTCGAAGGGTTTGCAAAAGGTAAAGCTCTCGACATGAGTCAGAATAGTAACGTCTTGAATTATGACGGTACAATCACTGGTACAGCAGATTACAATGATATTGCTGGCAGCGATGTTGTGGTTGTAACTAGCGGTTTCCCTAGAAAACCTGGAATGTCCCGTGAAGATTTGATCGGTAAAAATGCAGAGATTATCTCTCAAGTCGGAGCAGGTATCAGAGACCATGCTCCAGATTCTACTGTTATTGTTGTTACCAATCCTTTGGACCTCATGACCTACCACATGCAGAAGGTTACTGGATTCCCAACAAACCGCGTAATTGGTCAAGCAGGTGTATTGGATAGCGCAAGGATGGCTCATTTCATCGCCCTAGAATTGAATTGTGCTGAAGAAGACATATCTCCAATGGTACTTGGTGGACACGGTGACACAATGGTTCCACTACCAAGATACACAACGGTTGGCGGAATACCAATTACTCAACTGATTCCTGAGGATCGAATTGAAGCTATTAGCGCAAGAACTGCAAGTGGTGGTGGCGAAATAGTAAAACTCCTAGAGAGAGGTTCTGCATTCTATGCTCCAGGTTCAGCAGCTGCTATCATGGCAGAATCTGTTCTAAATGACAGAAGAAGAGTGATTCCTGCATCATGCCACCTGACAGGGCAATATGGATTAGACGATGTTTACATCGGTGTTCCTTGTATTATTGGGGCAAATGGTGTTGAGACAATTTTTGAGTTAGATTTGACTGATTCAGAGTTAGAATCACTACAGGGATCTGGCAATTTTTACAAGAGCCAATTGAAAGATATCCTTGGATATTGAAAATAGAGAACATTTCAACAATATTGTGAAACTTGCATAAGTAACAACGGCGTGACGAAATCGGTGCTAGTGTGGCCCATACAAAATTAGCTAAAACAATTCACTGGAGTTTCATTGTTCTATATGCTTATGGAATGTTCAAGCAGTTAGATGATATTTCTCAGTTAGAAGATAACCGTCTTCTGATTTTTGAAGTTATATTTGCCAGTATATTCCTTCTTATTGTAATCATGAGATATTTCTACATGAGGAATGTCGGCACAATGCATGCATCTACAGTTCCTGTTAATCCAGTTCACAAATTCATTGCAAAGTCTGTACACACCTCAATGTATCTTTGTTTGATTTTACTCCCCCTTTCAGGTCTAGCAATAGCATTCCTGTTCAAGCAGGAAATAGCCGATGGGCCTTTGCAGAATGTAGCCATTGGAATACACGAATTCACGG
Source organism: Methanobacteriota archaeon (assembly GCA_029979405.1). Next base: position 1,156 of record JAPOHM010000147.1, on the reverse strand, counting down.
CTACCTCGAGTTATGTGTTGATTGCAGTACACGTTTCAGCCGCAATATACTCTCGAGTGAAGGGTGAAGGTGTATGGTCTTCAATGGTCCCCATTCTGAAAGAAGATGGACCTTCAGAAAATAAGTACGTCAAAAATGTTGCAGAAATCGAAGGACAAGTCTACTATCGCATATTAGAAGTATTCCAGAAATATACAAAGTGACTATCAGTTAGTCATTATTTTTCAAATATCTTCCACTCAGTCTGGGAGTCAGCAGCCCTGTAATAGGTTGGACCATCTTCCTTAGTGATGTATTCATATCCATCATCGCCGATTATCCCCGATTCGGTAATCCCTGGTACTGATATCATTGTTGATGCAACATCAGCTACAACTTCTAGAGTTTCCGAAACCTCCTCAATAAATGGAACATCCTTGATTAAATCATCATCAGTCAACCCTTTGTCTTCTCCAATAATTCCAAGCATCATTTTTTCTTTTTGCTCGAAAAGATTCCTCAATAGAAGTCCCTGCTCAGGTTTTATTTTACCCTTCTCAACGATTTCATCAATCTCTTCTCTAATTTCATCTAGTTCTACTAATTCATCAGTATCTTCTAATCTATCTTTGATTCGATTATATCTTCTAGTCTTACGTTTCAGTGTCATTATCGAGAATATTATTGAGAGAATTGTCAATCCAACAGTTTTGATTTCATCTCTCAGTCGAAGTAAAGACAACTCGAAACCATCCTCCTCATATTCGCTACTGAAAGATATTCCATCAGTGAAAGAAAGATAGAACCCTGGAGCTTGTGTAAGTGGGGTATCATTTGGGTCTAGAGGGTCTGTATCTCTCTCTATCTCAAGTTCATTCGGAAAACCATCTCCATCAGAATCCTTGTCCTCCTTATCTGGGATTTTATCATTGTCAAAGTCATTTGGAGTTGAGTTGAAATCATAGGAATCAGTACCGTATATCTCTTCAATTGCGTTCAGGTATCCGTCTTGGTCGATGTCTCCATCAATCAAATCTGGAATCCCATCACCATCTAAATCCGGACATCCTCTCATTCCAATTGTGGATAGACCGTAGCGTGAAGGACAGTCATCGCTGTTAGAACTTGCTAATTGGTCCGGGAATGTGTCATTGTCTGCATCAGACCATGAGTCGGG
>JAPOHM010000171.1 GCA_029979405.1 Methanobacteriota archaeon | reverse complement strand
GAGCAAGTTTTCACAAGACTTGCTGGGAGTATATTTGCTAAGTCTGTAGAACTAGAACGTGAAATTAGGCTGATAGGTTTCAGATTAGGAAACTTAGAAGTCTCAAAAAACCGACAATCTACTTTAGAATTAGAATGATTATTCCAATTTGTGCATCTGAGTTAGTATTTGCCTAAATTCATTCAGTTCAGGAGGTATTTCTACTCCTGAGATTGGAGCATTGAGAGGAAGCCCTCCTTCTTTTTTGGTCCTCCAAGTATTGCCATTGAAATCTTCAATTGCTTGAGTCAATTTGGTCAAACTTTCATCAGATTCTAAGATTGTTGGGAAATTTCTCACATCAACAGAACTGACCTCGTATAGTGTTGAGGATATGTGATGTGTGAAAAATGGGCAAATCGGAGAGAAAGCAGACATAAAATCTCTTACGATTCTGTGAATTGTCCAAGCTGCATTTGTATCTCCATCATAGAGTCTTGACTTTGACATTTCCAGCCAATGACTTGGAAGAATGCCCGTGCCAAATGTTTTCAGAGATTGGGTTGCGGTGTAGATATCTAACCCAGACCAAGCTGTGTATACTTTTTCCAAAGTATTAGAGAACTCAGATAAAATCCACCTATCTTCTACTGGAAGATTATCTGGGATTGTTTCAAGATCAGTTGGAGGTTCAAATTGGCTTGCGAATCTTGCGACGTTGAATAGTTTCGTTAGTACTCCAAAATATTTTGATTCAATTTCCTCAGGATTTATTTGGAAATCATCTCCAACTTGAGCATCACACGCCTTCCAAAGTCTAAAACATTCAGAACCGATTTTGTTGGCTCGTAATTGTACACTTTTCTCAGGTCCCTTAATTTTCCAGGAACCAGTTCTCCCTCCTGCTCCACATTCAAGAACGCTGTCAGCGTCTATACCGTTGCCTAAGGATTTGGACATTTTTCGCCCCCAAGGGTCCATGCCCAAACCATCAATCCATACGTGTTTAAATCCTGGTTTGTCAAGTAATAACGCACTTTTTAGCAAAGTGTAATACAACCAAGTTCTAACTATTTCTTTACCTTGAGGACGAATGGCAGTGGGGAAAGATTTTTCAAAATTCTCATTATCATTCAAGTACCCAGAAACAAATAAATTCGAATTACTACTATCCATCCACGTGTCGAAAACTTTCTCTTCACCAATGATGTCTTTGAGTGAATCTTTCATATCTCCATAAGTTCCTAACACTTCTCTCTTATCTCTATCTAAAACCTCACTTTCTTCGGGTGGATCTTCCTTCCATGGCTGAACATATACTCCCTTTGGAGCACAAATTATCTTCTTGCCATCATCTGCATACCAAATAGGGATTTCTGTATGGTACCATCTTCTTCTGCTTATTGGCCAGTCGATAGATATGTTTTCCATCCAATCCAACAAAAATTGCTTATTTCTTGGCGGATGGAATTCAATTTCCTTTGATAGTTCTCTAATCCTGTCCTGAATGTGTGTTTGCCTAACATACCATTCTTTCAATAAAATTATCTCCACTGGATTTTTCCCTCTTTCTGATACTGGAACCTCTTGTTCTTTCTCTACAATTTGGTGAATTTTGTTTTTGTCATCTAAATACTGTATTACTTGTTTTCTTGCATCAGCGACTTTGAGTCCTGAAAACTCTCCCGCGATTTCCGTCATACAGCCATCCAAATCTATTGCCTGAAATGGTGTCAGGCTGAGTTCTCTGAAAATAGATACGTCATTTTGGTCACCAAATGAACATACCATCAAAATTCCTGAACCGAATTCACTCTTGACTGAAGGATGTGTTGAAATCTCAACGGTCTGAGTTCTTCCCTCAACTGGTATTGGTAACACCGCTTTTTTCCCGATTAGGTGTTTGTATCTATCATCATCCGGGTGAACAACAACGATGCCACAAGCACAAATCAATTCGGGTCGTGTTGTTGAAATTATCAGTTCTTCACCTTCTTCGGTTTGCCACTTAACATCAACTAATTTTGTCATTCTTGTTAAACGCTCAACTTCAGCATCAGCGATAGTAGTGCCCTCAACAGGATCATAGATATTAGGTCGCAAATCTTCAACAATTGAACCCTGTTTGAATAGTTCAGTGAAGATATGTTGAGTTACCACTCTGTAGTCGGGTGAATCGGTTAGATATTCATTTTCGAAATCCATCGAGAGGCCTACTCTTTTTGCGGTATTCCTCATGGATTGTGTAAACTCCTCAATTGTATCTTCACACATTTTTAGGAATTCTTCTCTTTCAAATGTTTTCATTTTTTTACCCGTATTTTTTTCAACGGTGAATTCTACATTGATACCATTTCTATCTACACCCCATGGGAATTTAACTTCTTTTCCAAGAAGTCGCTGAGATCTTGCGATTACGTCAATCATACTGTACTGTGCTACAGCACCAATGTGCCAAGTTCCGCTTGGGTAAGGGGGGGGTGTGTCAATGACAAATATCTCCTTTTCAGAGTTAGAATCGAATCCATACCTCTCTGCATAAAGTTTGGAATCTGAGTAGTGTTCTTGCTGAATTTTCTTTTCAAGGTCAATTGACCAGCGCTTATCATTAAGTCTTGGAGAAGGCATTTGTCTCACCGGCCCTGCGTGCGTTATCCTCGCAGGTCCGTCCTGCCGTCGATACACTCCCACTTCAACTGATTGGATAAGAAAATCTTACAAAATAAGGATATGCTTTCATATGTTCTTGTACGACCCCGAAGCGAGGGGAGTTAATGAGCGACGATAATTCATCGCCTGAAAAACAAAAAGTACCCCTTCAAAATAGGCTTTCTCGTATAGTTGGTCATGGGCAAGAAAAGCTGTCCTCAAGGGTAAAGGAATGGGATGCAAGGAAAACCTTGGATGCTGTGTTGGATGCACCGAAATCCATCCAACGTGAATGGCAAAAATATGGCGCAACAGGACTCCTCACAAAATTTCCAATTTTTGTTGTCGTAATGTGCTTAATGGCTACATCATTCTTCGTTTATCATTCAGGTTTCCTTGATGGCACGTCACTTAAACCTGGAGATGAACCATCACTCGTTGTAAATGGTGACTTAGAAGTTTACCTTCCAGATGGTTCCCCTGTGAAGGAAACTATCAGTGAAGTTGAGCAGAATTGGTCTACGAATGTTATGATTATCTATGTTGATTCCTCCGAGAAAAGCATAGACGATAGACGGATTTTAATTGAAATGTCGTATGTCGAGAGCAAAATTAATCCGCTTCTATCCGATCCATCCGATGACGTTATTTACGCACTTTCATTATCAACTGTGATTAAAGAAGTAAACTCCAGTCCCCCCCGACTCAGAGATGCTATCATAAATCAAACAGCTGAAGAATTATGTCCTCCAGATGACGATAGTTGCATTGCGGGAGAAGTTGCAAAAATTTTGACTCCAT
>JAPOHM010000107.1 GCA_029979405.1 Methanobacteriota archaeon | reverse complement strand
ATCGAAGAGTACGATGGAAAAGCACAGTAAATCTAGGACGTTCGTGGTCGATGGTCAAGAATATGTCATGGAGCCGCATATAAAAATTGGAAAGAACATGGCAAATGACAGATGCCTCAGAATTCACTTCATATTTGATAAGAAAAAAGAGCGTTTTCTAATTGGACACTGTGGCAATCATTTACCCACTAGTCAAGATTGAATCCGGACATAAAGTCATCAAAACTATCTCCTTTTTCAATCGAGTAATGTATTGCCGCCTCGATTTCATCTGACTTAACATCTGTAAGATAGACAACACGTCCAGCCATCGTTCTACCTATTGCATGTCCATTTGGAATGATATGTATATGGCCCCGGCCATTCCGATTTTCATGCAACCATTCAGCAGAATCATTGAGGGACTCAAATTCAAAATCAAAGGGAGCGCCACCGTCAATCACAGTCATCCCTCCTTCCTCAGTGACTGTAATGACATGCGTTGCAGAGTAGAGGGCGCGCTTGTCATAATCATCACCGATTTGATATTCTTTCAATGTCAAACTGTTCAATTCCTCCTCTGTGAGCTCTCGATTGGGTTGTGGAAGTGCTTCAACGCCACCTACTTGATAGGGCTTCGCCACTGCCAAATCTCCACCAAAATCATTCAACTCCCAAGCAGTTTGCACATCTTCAATATCTGGAAGTTCATCCTCCCAGTCATGCTTTTCGAAAATTCTCTCATCCGTAGTATCCTTCACATAAATAATCCAGATTTCCGCTTCATTACCTTTTTTCTTCTTTCGAATCATTCGGCCAATTGTCTGAATTCGTAATCTAACATTAGATGTTGATGTACGGATCAGCCCGTGGTCCGCACCAGGTAAATCGAACCCTTGAGCAAGTGCACGTGCCGACAACATCACATTGAGATGACCATTTTTAAACCAGTCAATCATCCATTGTCCCCACGGGTTTGGCCATTTTGAGTGATACATCCCTGGTCTAATTTCTGAATCAGCGATGAACCATTTTTGCATCAACTCTAAGCGTTTTTGTTCAATCTCCCAAGCAAGAATCTGAGACTGATCAGCATCATCACCCTTGTCTGACTCTATTCTAATGAATTTACTTAGTCTCCCACCCTGCTCCTGATTGACTAAACGTTTTGTTTCATCGATCTGTTCATGAAACCAGATCATCGTGAACTCATCGTCTTCTTTAGCCAGCATGTGGTTCATTACAGCATAGGTTGCAGTATCTCTGTGCGTTGCCCCCCTGACCACCTCTTTTCTTTTCTTCACTGCCTTGAGGTATTGAGCAGCTGTTGCGTTCCCTTCGCCCGACGCAACAATAGCCATAATCCGAACAAATAGGTTCCCTCCCTCTAATTGGGGGCCATAAATTTCCTCGAGCTCTCGAGAAAGTCGACGAATATCATCAGAATATCGATTATAACGAATCCTCTCACCATGGTCTAAATCTATTCCCAAATAGCGAATTTTGAATCCTGCAATCAGACCATCGGCATATGCTTGTTTGTATCCTAGACGATGGAATTCTTTACCCATCGTATTCAATACCGGGTGCTGTTTACCAGTAGGGGTTTCATCAGGAGGAGTAGCGGATATGCCTAACCGACCTTCCGCCCGACATTCAAGGAATAATCTGTACTTCTCTCCTCCATACTCGTGACATTCATCTGCGATCAACATATGAGCAGTATGAGGTGAAAGAGAATCAACTTCTTTTGTAAGACGGCTCTCTTTGACTGCGGAAGGCACAATCCAGATTATAAAACGGCGCCCTTCTGAAAATGAATCAGAAAAACCATCTCCAACAAATCCAATTTCATCAGCCCCAAGACCCAAGAATTTTGCGGCTGCTTCTGCCCATTGGTACATCAGTACTTTGGTTGGAACTACAACACTGAATACGGCGTCAGGATGGTCATTTGCGAATGCTCCGGCGGCCATCAATGCCATCACAGTCTTACCCGTACCTGTTACCGCACTTGCTATTCCGGTGAATGGTTGGTGATCTGAATCCAGACTACCCTCAACCCATTTGCTTACACATTCTTCTTGCCATTGATAGGGTTTGAGTGTCGAAGATAGTTGGAACATCCCATCTTGATGCTGCAATTTATTCAAAGTCAAGCGACTAAATCTTTTGCTAGTTCCCCTTGAACGGAGTAAATCGGCAACCTCATCAGGAGAAATATCTTCACGCTCAAAATTACTTATTTCATGGAGGCTCATCGATTGTAATGATTGAATCAAATGTTTTTTGTCATCAAATCCCTCCAATTTTTCCGCGATTCTTCCAACCCCTTCAGTTAACCCAAGTGTCTTTGGATTTATGTAAACGGCTTTCATTAGGCCGATTAGAGGTAGCAAATCAGTTCCTGTTCTGGCACCCTTAACTTGAGAAGAATATTCCTTCACTAATTTTTTTCGGAGACGCTCTAATTGGGTCCATACATCAATCATCAATCCCTTTTGGGAACCAATTGCTCCACAATAGCGATAGGTGATGTAACGACCCACTGCTCGAAAGAATAGTTTCTTTTGATCTCCAACAAGATATTCATGATTAGATCCGATTTCACGGATAATATCTTCAAGGTTCTTTTGGAATCGAAGATTTCGCAATCGTTTGCGCACATATTCTTGTCCATCTTCATCTACCTTTAATTGCCAAGCATTTCCGGACTTTTCAATGACTCCAATGACGCCAAGAAGTTTGAGTGTTTCTTGTGCAATTCGACTGTATCCTTCCTTGGTCATATCCAAGTATGTGAATCCGTGGATTGGATTTACATCCACAGGTTTCTCACCCGATTTAGGAGGCCATTTCTCTGCAGTCTTTGCAAGTATGTCGCTATTGGACCATTGGACTGTGGCATCTTCTTTTCGAATCGTGTCAAAATAATATGCAAGTTGGTCGACAATGTATGGGTCAATATTCTCTATCCCCATTCCTTGCATGCACTCTAAGAAAAGAATGCCAAACAGAGGCAATTGCTCTCCACCTTTCTCTGAGGATGATGGTTTAAATTCACCATTCACGTATTGCTTGCAGATATCTCTCAATTGTGCCTGCCCATCATCTTCAACGATAAATCCAAGCCGCCCCAAATTTCCTAAAACTGCCCGGTAGTTGCTTTTTTGGTAATTATTTCCGTTGGCCATTGTAATATTGGAAGTCAAGCAATACTCAGCAATTTCATCAAGCGTATGGAACCCTGCCTCGTTGGCACCTTGAACGACTTCCAGATACTCCTCAAATTGGTCCTCATCCGGCGGATTGAAGACAGGGAGTGGGGACAGACGATTCGCAGCTCTCGGCACTCATTCCACCCCAGTATTATTTCTCATCGACCCCTTTCGTTCTTGGGTCATCCTCATCAGGCTCCGGTAACTTACCACCCATTAAATCATCAATATGCCCTAGAACGAATAACAGATGATGAGCGTTCAAGTTATCGTCTTTAGATAATTCTAGACGTTTCTGAATCGATCTCGCTGCCGCTGGAGATATTTTCATCAAATGATGAATCTGATTAACAAAATCGATGCCATAGAATTCCCAATGATTGTTTGGAATGGGGGAGACAATTAATCCATCACAAGTTATGTAAAATCGAATAAATCCCGAGTTTAAACTGAGGATACTTCTTATTTTTGAAATGAAATTTTTGTGATCCGATTTAGACCAAATCCAATCCCCCTTCTTGATTTTATTTCCAACGTTACCCAACTTATCTTTGTCAATAGCGAAATTATCAGGAGGAATTGTCCATCGTTCACCGGGGTGGCCATGTGTTTGTGGCCCTGCGTAGAGTTGGGGAATTTTGGAAGACAAATCATATGATTGCTTCAAGGTTAGATACCCAGAAAAGATTTCTTTGCCCCCCATCTCTACATTTCCTATATACAATGCATTATTTCCACTTGCATACACATCCCCATTTGCTCTTATTCTAATTCTAGCATTTTTCCAATTAGGGCCAAGAACATTTCTCAAATCGTTACAAAATGAGATAATATCTGGATTGTCTGCAAAACAAATTTCTCTATCATAATCAGTTATGTATAGTCTATTTGTTTTACTCAGGGAAAACCTAGTTCCACGGAACCCAATTTTAGATTGCTGCCCCGGAACTTCTCCGTGAGCACTTTCTTTTCTAATCAGTTTCCAAGACAATGTAACTCCTCATTCGACTCAAGATTACATGTCTTCGAGATCATCATCTTCATTCAATCGATTATCAGGGATTGTTGATAAATCGAATTGTGGACCAAGTCCGTCGAAGTCATCTATATGGCCAATTAATGCCATCACCCACGGTGTCCCACTTTCTTTGAAGGATCTCTCAGCCTTTTGGTAAGTAAATCTTGAAGCGTTGTATAATCCATCAGAATTGAAATTTTCAATAGTCTGAAGTAAATCTATGTGATTTGCACGCAATTCTACATTATGTACTGGCGTGACAATATGGCCAAAATTTGTCACATAAAGACGCTTCCCTCCGGGATTAAGTTGCTTTACAATAAAGTCTGTGAGTTTGAAGTGTTCAGTGATTGTCTTTATTCGATCTTTTGGTCTCAAAATTCTTCGAATTAATTTGGGGCGATCGCCAGATTTGAATGCCGGGACACTCCATTTTTCTCCTACATCTAGGCCTGATTGCGGACCTGTATAGACCGCCATTCTGCCATGTTTTTCTTTATCTAAATCAAGCCCGGGAAACAACTTACCAGCATCATCTCCATAGGTCATTTTTCCAATGTACATCTCGGCTCCCGAGTTTTGTGGAGCTAAGATTGTATCGCCATTCCATCGTATCCTCAATGAGCCAGAATAATTTCCTTTCAGGCGAATGATTGTAGATAGGAGATTTTTTGGCAAAGTCTTAGCATCAACGTAATTTCCAGTATAACTTTTCACGGATAATTGATATTTATTTTGAATACGACGAATTGTAAATTTGGAACCAGTATATCCTGGAGGATAATCATCTCCCGGATGGATTGTAATTGAGTTATTTTCATCTAAAGGGAGTTCCGTAGCAACCGGTTCTAATGTCCAAGACAATTTATTCACCTCAATCATTTTCTGCGTCATCGCTTGGAGAATACATCAGATTTAATGCATCTTCCTCGAAGAAATCGCTATCATCTGCCCAATCTTCCTCGACATCGTCTCTGACAGATTCTTCCGTACTTTCTTGTTGATTTTCAGGTACAGCCGATTGTTTCGATGGACCGGAAAATTGGCTGAAGAAAACAATCATTTCTTCTTCTTCTTGCTTACTCAGAGGCATACTAAAATCAACTGGCTTTTCCCATATAATATCACATTCAGACTTCCATTTTGAGATGTAAATCGGAAGCATTTTCGCACCCTTTCGTTTT
>JAPOHM010000047.1 GCA_029979405.1 Methanobacteriota archaeon | reverse complement strand
TGCAGAAGAAATCACCATTAAGGAAAACGGACAAGACCTTTGTGACGGATCAAACGGCGGATGTGACATCGATGTTCAAATTGTCAAGCTCGGTGTCGGTAACGAAGATGACAAAATCATCGCACAAGTCTCAGCTTATGCTGACGGTTCGCAGTAAATTACCAACCAAAAATTCGCAATTATTGGTTCCAAATTTAGCCTCGGCGGAGTCCGGACAGAACAGTGAAACCCGTGAAAAACCGAGGGTTTTTGAATCCCCTGTGCAGTTTAAACAGCAATAATTTTAGACCGTTAAAATAGAGTGCAAACTCTCAGGGGTGAGAAGAGGAATGGATACATTTGATGAATACGAAGAAACATACAACGAGATTGCTGAAATGAACTACGACATCTTTTTTGATGACGTTGATTTCGAAGTAGATTATGATGAATATCTATTGAAAGTAGATGTTGCATATCGCATCGAATACGGGATTTTTCCAATCGGAGACCCAGAAATAGAAACCAGACTAGATGAAATCTGCGAAAGGGTAGGATACGAATACATTCGCCAAAACGCAATTGCTGATGCAATGGCTGAGGAATATGAAGAAGAGGATGATGAGGAAGATGAAGATTTATTCGATTCCGTAGAGTACGACATGCTCAAAGAAAAGCTTCTTGATTTAATTGAAATGTTCCTTGCACAAAAGAGCAAGATGCACGACCAAGAATATCCACAAAGTAGAATGTTTAAGCGCAAGGATTTCTGGATGATTCAACATATCGAATACGCTCACGACATGATTGATTCACCCCACTCATACATGGGGATTTTCAAAGACCTGATCAAGGAAGGATATTACGTTCCTAAGGAAACAGGTGGAGACCCAAAACACGACATTTTTTATGCAACATTAGTGTAATTGGAAAATTGAAAATTCAATTGGAATTTACCACGGGAATTTTGCTGACCAAACTATCAAGTCGTTGACGATTACCTGGATGCCAAGGGCAATGGAACCAAGGAGCATCCAACCCGCTCCATCGACTCCATCTTGATATGCACCATATGCTAAGAGCATGAACATTACATTACCAATTGATACAATCGCAAGTATGCCAACTACGAGATATGGTGTCCATGAATAATCATTGTTCATGTGGAATATTGTGCTATCAATCCATAATGCGGATGGTATCAAAAATAGTGCATAAGCCCAGAACAAACGGTTCAACCCTGCCCCGTCTGCAGACTCTTGCCATGGCCATCTAAGCGATTCCAAGGTAGTTACATCGAGCTGGAACAGTGCAATCCACCAGTAAACAAGCCAACCTGCGGCTGCCAAGAACATGAAGGGTGCAATGTATGTGATCCAAGATTGTGGAATCCCTCCCCAAAGAGCCATCTTATCATCCAGACGAGAAAGCGCATACGCGTAACTGATTAACACCAAAGGCCCCGCCACAAACGTAAATGTTCTAATTGCTTCTTTCGTGATTTCCATGTTACTTCCAATCCTACATTATTGATAACATCTTGTTCGATATTTATTCGCTACTAATAATTTGGAAGATAACGTAACTATTCCATTTGATTGGGATATAATGGATGACAAAATAGTGCCAATAATTTGATTATTTTTCAATTGAAAAATCAAATTTTCAATTAGAAAATTACACCAAGAAATCTATCATTATTCATCTTGATTTGGAAGAGAAGTTTCCTCGGCAGAACCTGAACTCCAGTCATAAATTCCTACCCCTGATTTTCGACCCAAGCGACCTTCGGAAACAAGCTTTTCAAGAAGTGGATGAGGCGTGTAGGAATCGTCTCCGAACGATTCTTTCAAGTTGAGTAAAATATCTCTTCTTACATCTAAACCAACTAAGTCTGTAAGTGCTAACGGCCCCATTGGATGCTTGTATCCAAGAACCATGGCAGTGTCAATATCCTTTGCGCTAGCCACACCATCTGCCAACATCCTGATCGCCTCATTACCGAGAACTACACCAAGGCGTGATGTTGCAAACCCTGGTACGTCTTTTACCAAAATTGTTGTTTTACCCATCAATTCACCTGCTTCTTTTGCTATTGTGATTGTTTCTTCTGAACAATCATCATGTTTGACCAATTCCAGGAGTTTCATAATTGGAACTGGATTAAAGAAATGCATTCCAATGACATTTTGAGGCCTTCCTGAGGCGTGTGCAATATCCTTTATCGATAAAGAAGAGGTATTGGTGCCAAGAATACAATCATCTTTAGTCAATCTGCCCAGTTCAGCGAATATCTTGTGCTTCAAGTCAGGGATTTCTGGCACAGCCTCTATTACTAAGTCTACATTTGACACAGCGACCTCAAGAGATGATTCTGCGAACAAATTTTCACTCCAATTCGCTTTTTGTTCTGGAGTGGTTTTACCCCTTGCTATCCCCTTATCCCAGAAAGCAGAGATCGTGTTCATTCCTTTTTCTAAACCTTCAGGAAATGCATCATATAGATTGGTTTTCCAACCCGCTTGCGCACAAACCTGGGCGATACCAGCACCCATAGTTCCAGCACCGATTACAGCTACTGAACTTATTCGCATGGTGCACTCTAAGCATCAGGAGTTGATGATTGCTTTGACTGTGCAAGATATACACCACCTGCAATCAACAAGAAGGATACGGCTAAAGATAGACCTAATTTCTCATCAAGTAGCAGATATCCGCCGAATATTCCAAAGATTGGGACCAGATAAACATAGAATGATGCTCTTGCTGCACCTATTATCTTGATACCGTCCGCAAACCAAACATAGCTCAATACCGTAGAACCAATGGCGAGGAATAAAATCCACAACCAAGCTTCAGTTGATGCATTCATCTCGAACCCAACATAAGCAATCTCAACTAATGCGGCGGGTGTTTGTATAAGCAAACCAACCGTGCTTGTCCAAACGGTAAGATGTAGTGGAGATAATGCATTTTCACCAGTCATAACCTTCTTCATCAATATGGTCGCACTTGCCCAAGAGAGAGCGGCTAATCCAATCAGTGCGTCACCGAGTAACCTTTCGTTGTTTGGAATATTTACATTCGGTGAATACCATCCTAATACGGCTACACCACTGAAAGACAAAAAAATTCCCGAGGCAAGTCTTCTGTCGAATTTCTCTCCAAGAAAAGGAATGGCAAGAATTGCAGTGAATAATGGATTGAATGTTATCATTAGCGAAGCATCGCCCGCAGCAGTATATTTCATTCCGTACATGAAAAATGCCTGATATACAAACGTAGATAGAAATCCTATTTGGGCTAATGAATACCACTGTTCTTTGCTTGGCAATTTCCACTGATTTGTGAATTTAAGAAAAGCAAGGAAACATGCAACTGCTAAGATATATCTTATCCATCCTGCAGTAAATGGCGGTATTTCTTGAGCAACTACTCTTCCTGCAACCCAACCAATGCCCCAGATAAAGGCCACGAGCAATAACTTGCCGTGGACAGAGGCGTTTTGCATTAAAATCGCTCCAAACCTAACTGAAGAATTCTTGCTCTTGGCAAACCAATTTCTGGCATTCCATCAGCAGGTGCGTGGATTTTCAATCCTTCTAATCGTTGAACGTAAAGACCGTAAGATGCGATATCATCTGGCCTGTAAGGAGTTGGAAGTCCTAATTTTGTTAAGCCTTCACACGCTTTTTCGGAATATATCGGATAAACGTTGGTTTCAAAATGCATCCAAATGGAAACTCTCTTGCAATCGATGTTCTCTAAAGTCAACAGGTGCTCTAAAAGGCCTACATCAGGGTATTTGATGGTCTGAATAGCCATATCAACTTCCATAGCAATTTCTTCTTGCCATGCGAATGGAGTGTGATTTGCCCATGTATCAGAGATTCCAATGTGCTCAATAACATCATCTCCGGTAATCGAAAACAATGTTTCCTGATATGGCCTATCTTCATACGCATCGCTAACTAAACCAGGTAAAGCAGAATAGAACTCCTGTAATCGAGCCTCTTCTGCCCCGTAAAGGGAGACAGGAATCAAGTTCCCACCTCAAGCAGTTGCGCCGATTCCACTCGCAAGTTGTCTTGGCGTCAACGGTTTGTCCTCAATCCATTGTTGCTTGAAGATCTCTTTGAGCGCTTCTTCATCTTCTGGAGTTGGTAGAACTGTTTTCAAGTATGCTTGATATTCCTCATCACTACCTTCGAATGCAGTACCGTCTGTGTAGCATTTCTTTCCGGCAAATGCTCCGATGTCTCTGTTGAAGTTTTCGTGGGCAACGAATAGTTTTACTCCGCAATCCTCAGGCAGATATCCGTTGAGCTTCTCTACTTCACGAACGATTTCATCGTGATAGTGACCACGGCTCTCCTCATTCAGTACCTGCTTGTCAACATCGATTCCACCCTCTAATTTCTTTCTTTCATCCCAGCGACCCTTTACTCCCCAGACGTATGCCCAGTGAGCAGAGGTTGATGAATCGGTTCCAAACAAGTCGTGTGCTGTTGCGACCCACTTGTTCATGTACCTTTGAAGCATATCAAGAGGAATTACTCCTGCTTTGATTATTCTTCTGAGCCCGTTTGAACCAGTTCCAAGGTGGAATGACTCCTCCTTGAGCATGGGTCCCATTGACGCAGCCAGGGGCTTGAATGCAGACGTAGACAACATACCGAGTTGGAATTTGCCATCTCTGTCAACGAACATTGTGTAACAGAAGAAATCCAGCCAGTGAGGCATTGGTCTGTTGAATGCGCCAAGGAGTCTGTCTCCGTCTTGTGCGTTCCTTTCGAGTAACTTTTGTGCTTCTCTTCTTCCCTGCTGACCAAAGTAAGTCATCAATAAGTAAGCCATTTGCCAACCGTGTCTTTGCTCTTCAGCCATGATTCTTGCAGCCGCATACCTGTCGTAGTCTGTAGGTGCGCTTGCTAAAAGATGTCTTTGTTGTTCGACAGATGCGAATTCTGTATCGCCTTGAACAGTGATCATCGAAATTAATGCATCTCTAATATTTTGATGCGGAACCTGTAATGCTCTTTCCCACTTGGTGCGTCCAGCATAGTCGCCAAATTCAATTACGTCTCCAGCTCTGTCCCAATCGAACAAAATCGAAAGGTCAAAATCGCCAAGCCATTCTCTATCAAAACCGACTCTGTCTTGCCAATCTTCAAAGTTTGAAATCCATTCTTCCCATGTCTTAGGTAGTTCGCCCATGGTAACCGCACGTACACCTACCTAATGTATAATTTGCGAACATGTTCGCACGAACATGTTAGGAGTTTTTCCTGACGTCGTCTGAAAAGGTGTTTATTATCGTCCCCTCTATTTTGTGAAGATGAACAGATAATGTTGATTTACTGATATCGAGTAATTCCGCCAGAGCGCTCAAGGTAATTCTTCTAGGCGTGTCCCAATATCCCTCATTAATTGCCGTATCAAAGATAATTCTCTGACGGGAGGTAAGCATTCTTGAACCGCTTGACCTCGTTGAAACAACCCTGTAAGGTACATCTCCTTCACGAAGTAGTTGAATCAATTCTCTGCTTTTTTCAGCGGAACACTCGATTGTCCAATCAACCCAGCCGTCTCTTACCTCAAAAGGAGATTGTGGAATAACTCCAACTTCACGAATCGGTTTGATGTATCCTCCTCCCCCAGGGGCAATGTCAACTTCAAACCGGTTACCGCCTAGTTCTCGGACTTCGTCTACTCCTGAATGTGCCTCTAATTCTTTTGCAAGATTGGAGGTTGTGGAAAATCTAGCGGTTCCTCTTCCTCTTCCCAGTGGCATGGTTTCTTCTATTCGCAAAACTGCTTCAGGTCTTGCTCGTGAAACATCTCCAGACCAGTGTCCTTCTGGTAGTCGAACCTCGATCCTGATTTGGTTTACCATACTATCACAATGGGTGTATCTTATCGTGCCTTGAAACTGTGCCTGCTTGGACATCGATTAATTCCGCAAAGGTCTGAATTGATTGCTCTCCGATTACAACTCCTGGCAAATAGCCATCACAAACACCAGATGCTGCAAATATAGCATCGTCGCTTCTGCACAAATCCTTTGCATCCCAAAGTCTTGTTAAATCATCGTTTACCATCTTTGCAGCTCTCTTTTCTTCTTCATCTGACCTGAAAACGAGACGACCTTCGAATACCCCTCCTATTCCACGAATTGCAGCAGCCGTAATCACACCTTCTGGCGCCGCACCAATGCCAAGCAACAGGTCATACGGCCCTTCTGGCCTCGCCGCCCATAATGCAGCTGAAACGTCGCCATCACCCATGAGATGTAGTTGAGATCCTGTTTCCTTTACCTCTTTGAAAAGTTGAGCATGCCTCTCTCTGTCAAGGGCTACCACTTTGACTTCTGAAATCGGCTTATCCAAAACTTCAGACGCTTGCTCAAGGTTGTATGCAACTCCCCCATCAAGGCTTACATGACCTGCTAATTCAGGGCCTGTTGCGATTTTATCCATATAGCAATCTGGAGCATGAAGAAGTGTACCTCGTGGAGCAGCAGCTAAGACCGCAATCGAGTTTGGTGAATTACTTGCACAATTATTTGTACATTCGAGTGGGTCAACTGCTATGTCAATTTGCAGTGCGGACTCCACTCCGACTTGATTGCCAAGTTCTTCACCGATGAATAGCATTGGAGCCTCGTCTCTCTCGCCCTCACCGATTGCAACTCTACCGTCGAATGGAACCTTGTCAAATGTCTTCCTCATCGCTTCTACAGCAGCCGCATCAGCAGCGTTCTTGTCGCCTTTGCCACGCCAATAAGCGCTTGCAATGGCAGCTTGGTCTACCGCTTCTAAGAAGTAATTTGCCAACTCTGCGGTTCTCGCCATGTCATTGCCCACCGGTTTTAACTCAATAATAACACAGGTCAATTACCTTTGAATTTCTGAATCACCTTGATGCCAGAGATTACTGTATCTGGATATTGTCCTTGTTCATCCTTTTCGAAAGATTTGACCATATCCAAAGCGCAAAGCAAACCAGCGCTAACTCCTGTCAATGCTTCCATTTCAATTCCAGTTTTGTAATTCGCTTTGACTACTACCGTACAGCGCAAATCATTGCCTTCCCATACCCAATCTACTTTGCATGATTCCAAAGGAATAGGATGACAGTGTGGTATTATTCTTGGTGTTTCTTTTACAGCTTGTATCACAGCTATCGTTGAAGCCTCTATCACGTTTCCTTTTTTGACATCGTCATCCACTATTGCTTGTTTCGATTTGTCATTCAAAGTGACTATTCCTGTCGCAGTAGCAATTCGCTCAACAACCGGTTTCTCGCTAATATCTACAACGCCCTGTATGCTTTTATCCATTCTATCAACCCAATCCTGCTTTCCATTCTGTGCCACTTGCACGCACTTCTTTTTTCCATAATGGTGCCTGTCGCTTTAATTCGTCAATAAGCCATGAACAACTCTCGAATGCTTCCTTCCTGTGTGGACTTGCAACATGGATTGCCACTATGTTTTCTCCAGGCCCTACCGACCCAATGCGGTGAGCCATTGCTACCGAGTGAATTGAGAATTTTTTTATTGCATCTGCTGCTAAACTATGAAGTGTTGCGCCGAGCTTCTCTTGCCAAGCATCAAATTCTAACCGAATAACTTCATCATCTCCTTCCATTCCTCGTGTTATCCCGAGGAATGAGACTATAGCGCCACAATTTTCGGTGTCTAATTCGTTACGTAGAGAATCAACATCAAGATTTTCAATCGCTTCTTTGATGATGATTTTGCCCTCCATGTCGTAGCGCAGAGGTTCCGCATCCTTGAAACCATCTTCGCCCTTGTCTGTTTCATGTCCGAGGTAGGTCCAGTGAAAATCATGGGCGCTGGCTTGTCCGGATTGGCGGCCGCGACGGTACTCGCACGGGCGGGTGTCGAGGTCCACGTACACGACGTTAGAGAAGATTCAGGCAAGCGCTTTGATGGTGATTTTCAAGCCCTTGAAAACTGGTCGATTGATGCTGATTTTTTTGACCAGTTACGCGATTGGGGATTTGACCCTGAAGAATTCAAATACACGGAATTTAAGGAAGTAGATTTGATCCATCCTGATGATGAAATTTCCAAGACTTATTCTCCAAAAGTAGCGTATAGAATAGTTGAAAGGGGAACCTCTGAACATACAATTGACCAAGGATTCAAGCGAATGGCAATTGCAGCAGGTGCTAAATTACATTACAAAAGCAGAGTCAAAGAAGAAGATTGCCAGATTATAGCTTGCGGACCTAAAGGAACCTCAGCGGTAGCATATGGAGAGATATTCAAGACAAAACATGCTAACCATATCGCATTTCAAATGAATGATAAATTAGCTCCTGGCGCTTACTCTTACTTGATTATAATCGATGGAATCGGCTTGATTTGTACCTGCTTGTGGAGAAAGCAGAAAGGGACAGACCGTTTTCTAAACGAGACTATTGCTTGGTACCAAAAACACTACCCAGACATCGATATGGAGCCTATCAAGAGAGTAGGGGGGAAGGGAGACTTTACTATCAACAAAAAGTACTTCCAAGACAATAGATACTATGTCGGAGAATCCGGAGGACTACAAGACTTCATGTGGGGATTCGGTATGAGAATGGCGGTATGGTCAGGCTATCTTGCAGCTCAAGACATATTGGGCAAATGTAACTATGAAAAAGAGGTACGAAAGCAATTAATGCCGTATGTTAGAACATCAGTCGCAAACAGATTCTTGATGAACAGAGTTGGCGATAAGACCTTCAAATTCATGTGTAAATCATGGATGAAAGACCAAAAGAAGAAGGAAGACGGTTTGGTTTGGATTGGAAAATTATTCCGGCCCAAGTTATACAAAACTGCAATCTACTATCTCATCAACCCATTCATCTTGAAAAAAGACCCTAAGGCACACGGACGGGGTGTACGACGATTGCCGTTTAGAAAGGCTCTGAAAAGAGACATATGGACTCAGTCTGAGGAGGCTCAGAAAATTGCCGCGAGATGGGATTCAATACGCAGAGGTGGCGGTACAACATCATTCTCTGAAAACAGCGATTGACTCATTAAGCGAATCTGTTTGGCAGGTGTATGAGCGACCTTTACGGATTAAAACTCGAACCATTGACAAACCGACTAGTTAACTACGGTACAACAGATAACGGTATCGCAGTTATCGAATTAGCATCTGATTCAGCAGGTGCACCTCTTGAAGGAGACGCCATGGGGCCAAACACGTATACTCACGGTATGATGAGAGATATCGATGAAGCAATTATCAAAGCAAGATTCGATGATGACGTAACAGTGA
>JAPOHM010000177.1 GCA_029979405.1 Methanobacteriota archaeon | reverse complement strand
GCTTCGCGAGCTTCAATCCGCCCAAAACGAACATTCTTTTAGCAAGTATATCCGAAACAAGTAACTAGTAACCACTTGAGGGCATTATGTTGTAAATCAAATAAGTCGCCCTTCTTTTTTCTTAGTTTTTTCAATTGCATTCTTCTCTCAATAAGGGGTGCAACAACTCGGCCCAAAAATCCCTGAATCTGAGCACAGGTATGCGTTTTCAATCCTGGAACCTGTAAAGCAGAAGGGTTTGCCGAAGGGAATATTTTTGAAATGAAAATTTCATTTCTTTTTCTCTCCCTAAAGGCGCGATTTGCTAATTCTGGGTTCAGTGGAACAAAATTATCTTTGGTAGGATAATCGGTAGTTGTTTGACAACAAGCGCAATTCAGGGTTTCAGGAGAGATATTTCGAGTAGCGATAATACTCGGAAAGAGACTTGCAAAATCTAATTCGATTACGTCAGAATATACTCCTGGTTTACTATCGAGGTACAAACCTCCTCTGTCGGCAGCAAGTAGTTCCCAAGCGGTCTTGGTATCTTCTGCCCGATTCTTTTTCCACGGGACTAAAACACCATCCTCCATCGCGATTCTCATTTGAATTGCGCTTATTACCGAGCCAGGGGACAATCTTGAGATGTCTTGAGGCGACTGTCTAGAATGCCTACTCAGTTCGAATAGTCCTAGGATGCCACCCTCTCGCACAATGAAACTGGCATCTAGGTCGAGGTGTAATCGTCCGTGCAAGGGGAAGTAAGAATCCTTGCGTATCACTTGACCATAGGAATGTACGACTCTCGACATCGTTCTTGGGGATAATGATGCCTCTTTTCGACCGAGATTCAATTTTACATTATTTGTGTCTGCTAGTTTACCAAGAACGCTAAAATGGAGCGCATCCCCGCCTTTTGTTACTATTATGTCTGGGTCTATTTCTTCGATAGCGGATTGCAAATTATGTAAAAATTCACTTTCATTTTTGTCATTTACAATTTCACAACGCCTCGTTTTATTTCGAGAAAAACCGTTCCATTCACTAATTTTTACATTTGTAATTTTTGAATCGACAGTGTTGAATCCATTTTTTGTTAAATAATTAAAATTTAATTCTATAATTTTCAATTTAGGCCATGAATCATTTTCTGATAATACCGAAAACATTTGCCCGTCCCACTCCACGAATTCGAATGGAGTAATTCGATATTCGATAAAAAAACGCTGTGCTATGTGCGCATCAATTGAGTACAGTGTGAATCTATGATAGTCACCATGTGCTTCAATATGCTGTGCAAGTCGGCGTATGTTTCGAGAATTGGTTACCTCAATTTCCAGAACATCATGCTGTTCAAATTCATCTAAGGACAATCTCATTCTAACAATTCTAATATTTCCTATCGTGAACCGTGTCGAAATTTCCGGTAATGATAGCCACGTTCTCAAATTGTCCAATTGAGGCCCTATGGCATGAACGTGTATGCGTGCACACCAAGGTACAGCGATTCTGCGCATTTTATTGTCTACACCAAACATCCAGACATCCATGGAATTTCCATGAACTCCCAATTGAGTATCTATTATCCAGCCCCGCAAGGAATCACTTCTCATTTTGCATCTCATCTATTTGCTTTTCCAGTCTCATTATTCTTCCATGACATTCTATTAGCATTGAAATTAACATCGGTTTCCACGCATCAATTGAAGGTAGCATCCCGCCCGCGGCTCTTCTGTTACGTACGCCATCAATCAATTCATCAAGCGCTAATTTGTCATTCGTGCTCAAGGCTCTTCTGAATGCATTGAGAGCATTCAACTCCGCCTCGACTCTATTTCTCCATGTTGGTACAGTTCGGCCCATTACTCGAACTGCGCCGAACTACAAGGGTATCTTTTTTCAGAGAGTGCGAGTGAAAGTAAAAATGATTCCTTGCGGAGTGAAATAAAAAACGAGATACCAAAGGTTTGATAATCTTCTAAGTACAATATAATATTGAGGATAATGGTATTAACAGCACCTCTAATACATGAATTGCTAAGAAAGAAAAGATGTTCAAAAGGAGTTTGTCGCCCAAAAAGAACAACTTATCTTTGGGCTAAAATGGTCCGCACGGATGAAGAAGACAAAACCCCAGTGATTGAGGGCTGACGATTATTCATTTGCCAATTCTTGATTCATCAGATAGAATTGGAAGCTAACGCTAACAAGGATAAGGATAGCGAGGAAGGATGGCCTTGGATAGGAAAATTCCAATAAATCACTTGCGAAGATTACCGCAGATATTTCCGAAATTAGAACGCCAACAAAGCAAAGAATTAGCGTCACTAATGAGGTGTGCCAACGATATGTGTATGATCTATACGCCATTTCCTGACTAACGTTGATATCGCTATATTCTATTTTGTGGACCACGTATCTAAACACTAAGTGGCAAATCTGAGAAGCAAATGCTGAGATTATGATAAGCATAAACAGGATACCACCATATGGTAGCCAACCTGACCCCTCTTCTCCCATTAGTTCAAACCAACTTGCAGTGTCTGAATACCCAAAGAGAGAGATACTTGCTCCAAAGGGAGAAATCCCAAACATTCCATCAAACCAAACAATCCAGTTACTAAATAGGCCTATTAGAAGTAAAATTCCTGAAAGTCCGTGAACGAGGTGTGAAATCGAGGTTAATCCACTTACAGGGTTCGAGTTATCTCTTACAATTTTGGTTTTCTTTGGTTTGACATTCCATTCAAATTCACCTTCACAATACGGGCATTCGAATTCTCCGGATGCATCATCGTCCAATTCTATTTCTTTCTCACAATGAGGACAAAGAATCTCAACCATGATTGAGTGTTTTTGCGTGTGTTGTATAAATTTTCGCCCTATCTAAAAAAGGGGAAGTTTCTGACCCAAATCATTTTGAAAATATGATTTCTATAATTCATTTGGAACTGGCGTTTGGTCCATGTGTAAGAACGCATAGACGGCCCACCAGGTTACAATATCCCAAGAATGAACGAGATTAGCTTCACCTGTAGCGGTATCTGTTAACATGTATTCTTCCATTGTTACTAACTTGTCACATGTTTTGTGATAACAAGGATAGCCATCAACTACGCCATTCCATCCCAAGGTAGCCACACCTATTTCTTGGAATGGTTGGTGATCGCTTCTTGCGGTAGGGGATTCATATATTGCTACAACATCTTCATATTGATTATTCCATAGCGGGGATTCTCCACCTTGGGCCCATTCAGCAGCACCTCTTTCCATTTGGTAAGCGAGGTC
>JAPOHM010000162.1 GCA_029979405.1 Methanobacteriota archaeon | reverse complement strand
CCCTAACTTTCAGATAGTTTATTTTCATCCAAAGTGACATCTTTGATGAGACAGAAAGTTTGAGTGGTGCGGAGAACACATCTCCAGAGCGCCTTACAATTTCATCGAAGATTTTGGTGTAAGCATCTAGCATAATTCTTGGTTGGACTCGAGACCTTGGGTCGAGATATTCGAACAGGTGAACTGCAGAGGTTTGGTGTCTTACCACGACTTCGAGGTACTCTCTCATGAACGAAGCCCAAGACGGGTTTTGGGGGAGGTTTGGATTAGACAGGTCTTCGACTTCTATGTTATGATGTGCCAATACATCTTTTGGAAGGTAGATCCTACCTCTTCCATAATCTTCAGTAACATCTCTTAACACGTTGATTAGTTGCATCTGAATACCTAAATCGATAGCGTGTAATCTAGCAGCTCGGTCTTCATAGCCGTATATCTCAATCAGAATTAATCCAACTGCTGACGCAACCTTGTAGCAATAAGAACGCAATTCATCCCATGTATTGCACATTACTGGGAATAAATCATCTTCCATTCCTTCGATTATGGTTTCAAAATCTTGAAGTCTGATTGAGAATTTGGTGAACACATCTTGTAGTGCAATGAATACTGGTTCGTCATTTGCTAAGATTTCTCCTTCCTTTGCTTGATGCAATTTGTTTCTAATTGAAACCAAAGCCATGAGTCTCTGGTTGTGAATCTCTACAGGGTTGGAGGGGACTCTTCCTGAGTGTAGTTCCCTAAGAATTGCGTCGCGATCATTGGTCTGTTGAATTAGTTCATCACTTATTTCGACACTTGGCTCTTCATCCCCGTCTACGATGTCATCAACCCATCTGCAAAGAGCATAAACAGCGTGGACAGCTCTTCGCTTCTCCAAGCCCAATGCAGAGAATGAACTGTAAAATGTTGTAGATGCGTTCTTGCAAATTTGCTGACATTGCAAATATGCATCTTCGATTACCTGACTTTCCATTTCCATTCCTCAAGATTGTGTTGGGTTTCCTGGTGTAATCTCAGATTTTTGTGGTGTAACCAAGTTAGATGTTTTGCTTCGTCGCTTCCTGCTTTCAAACCATGTGTCAACACCATTCCAGTCCGGTCTAATTCCGAAACTGTCGCAAATTAGCTTGGAACTGATTCTTGCAGATTCGTAAATAACCGGTAGGCCACTTCCAGGGTGGGTTCCTCCTCCCACCAAGTATAGGTTCTTGATTTCATCAAACTCGTTCTTAGGTCTTCTCCAAAGCATTTGATCAAGTCCGTGTGCTAGATTGAATACAGCACCTCTGTAACAGTGCTCCCCCCAGTCCTCTGGAGTAATGATTAGTTCCGAGACAATGTGTTCTCTTAGGTTTTCAAAGCCAAGTTTATTTTCGATTTGGTCAATAATTCTGTTTCTAAATGGGTCCTTTTCATCATTCCAATTGATGTTTTCATGGATGTGTGACACAGGGACCAGTGCATAAACGGTAGAACATCCTTCAGGCGCCATTTGTGGGTCTGTTACACATGCGTTCTGAACATAGACCGATGGGTCGTCCCAAGTTAGTCTGTGATGCTTTTCGATGTCTTCCAAGTTTGAAACGTAGTCCTTTGAAGCGTAAATTTGGTGGTGAGGTAGGTCATCATAAGTTCTGTTTACACCAAGATAAAGCATGAATGTTGAGCAGGAATATTTCTTATTGTCGATCTTTTTGTTTGACCACTTTCTCCTGACATTGTCGGGGAAAAGGGACGTCATACCCTGTGCGAAATCGGCATTCATAACTACTTTGTCGGCATAGAATTCACCGTTTTCGGTTACAACACCCTTGATTGTTTTCTTGTCCATGATAACTTCAGTAACAGCCTCACCCATTCTGAATTCTACCCCCATGTCTCTTGCGATTTCCCCCATTCTTTCCGAGACGCTGCCGAGTCCTCCCATAGGGTGGAAGATTCCATATTCGTACTCTAGGAATGCGAGCATTGTGAACAGGCTTGGACAATTAAATGGAGACATTCCCAAATATTTTGTTTGGAAAGACATAGCAAGCATTAGTCTGTCATCATCGAAGATTTTCATCAAGTCTTTTGCTACAGACCTCTGTGGCCTTAGAACTCCAGCAACTCTCATTGCTCTTTTTGATAGCAAGTCGGTAGCGCCAAACCATGGTTCCTGTAGGCATTGTTTGGACTTATCCAACTTCATCCTGTTATCTTCTAGATATTTCTTGAAGCCTTGAGCGTTCTTTTCCCCAGACAGCTCTGCGATTCTCTCTACCATTTGATCGATGTTGCTGGTACAATCAAGCATTCCACCTTGTCCAAAGATAAGTCTGTAATTGATGTCCAACTTTTTGAGTTTCAATTCTTCATGAGCGTCCAAACCAATCGCCTGGAAAATGTCTTCGATAACTTCTGGGTAGTGGAAGAATGTAGGTCCCAAATCATACTTGAAACCGTCCTTTTCGAAGACTTTGTTTCTACCTCCTACTCTCTGAGACCTTTCAAAAACAGTGACCTTTACTCCGGATTTTGCAAGAAGCAATGCTGAGGCTAGGCCACCTGGACCTGCACCAATAATTGCAACTGATGGTTGTTTTTCGCTATTCATAATTTTCACGCCGTAGTTTTAGTTATTAAAGAGGGGTTTTTTTCCACCATTTTCATACTACTCATCGGAGCTCTTTCTAGGAGCGTAGATGTGTCGATTAATGTAGCAAATTCATCTAGGTATGGACCCATTGAGGAAATTAAATCCACATTTGGGTGTCCTTTCAAAACCATGCCGTCCATGTACATCAAGGAACGGATGATTGGGAATGCCTCATCACCGAAGGAACAACCTGCAAGAACTGCAGCTTTCACGGTCTTCATCATCTGCTGAGTAAGTGAAACCTCGCTGACAGATGTGCCGACAAATCCATCATACAATTCGAACATTGAATCGTAGTATGTTTCTAGAGTCTTTCCAGTTGGTGCAACATCAGCCATTGTTAACATTGCATCGAAAGCGTTCTTCAACTCTCCTTTTGCTAGGAAAAAGAAGAATCCAAACAGTGCCTTTCTGACGTGTTCTGGTGCCTCACAAATTGCACCAGTGTCTATGAAAATGAAGTTTTTATCATCGCCCATCATTGCGTTTCCAGGGTGTAAATCTCCATGGAATACACCCATTCCAAACATATATGCTCCATGAATTCTAAACAATTGGAGGAGATCTTCCCATTCCATTGTCCCGGAGTTTAGGTGCGATTCAAGGGTAGGCTCCTGAACTTCTTCCATTACGAGCACACTTTCGCTAGAAAGGTTCTTCCAAATTTTTGGAAACCGTAGTTTTGGCATCGGGAACTTATCGCTATATTTAGCTGCAAGTTTTTCCAACCTTTCTTTGCCTGTGATTTCATTTAGGAGGTTCAACTCTCTAAGAGTGTAGTCTTCAATGTGATTTAGTAAACCGATTGGATTGCCGACTTTCTTGAGTTTTGGATTGAAGAATAATCCCATTTTCATCCATCTTTTCATTCTCTTTACGTCACGCTCGAAGGATTTCTTGAAATCTCCTTTGATGATTTTGATAACCACTTTACTGCCATCATTTAGCTCAGCCCTGTGTATCTGTCCGATACTTGCTGCTGCGAATGGAACTGATTCAATGTGTTTGAACTCAGAGCGGAAATTATCATCGGTATACTTAGAGAGAAGTTTCTCAAAATTCTCGGAAGGAATAGTAGGAGCTCGACTGTACAACTCTTGAAGTTGTATACATCTCTCGGGTTCAAGAAGGTCAGGGCGTAGTGCGCAAATCTGTCCTAACTTGACTGCTAGTAGGCCCATGGATTGTATTTT
>JAPOHM010000201.1 GCA_029979405.1 Methanobacteriota archaeon | reverse complement strand
TAGCGTAACAAATCCAAATTTGGATAGTGTTTCAATGGCTACTCTCCTGTCTGTGGCTGCTTTCAGTCTCTTTTTCCTATTTTTAATAGCCGCAATTTCGCTAGGTTCCTTCGGAGTATCTGGGATAGATAATATCCACTCCAATTCATCACTGGCTTGATCATTACGCATTACAGCGCCAAATCCAGAAGCAAGATGCCATTTATTGACAATATCCCTCGTCAACTCTGACTCGTTCTTTTTGTGTAGTCCCATTCGGGAAGATATCAACCTGTATGCCTCAAACAGGTTTTGTTCTTCTGGAATAGCTTTGTCAAGAGTAATCTTTTTTCTCCATCCGTACCTGGCGGCCAGTAACTCAATTACTGACAACTTGACGCCAGACATATTGACAAGTTCAAACACCTTTGCAAGCTCGTTTGGGTGGAAGGCACGTGATTTACCTGCATCGAATACCAGCCATCCAATTTTATGTTCAGCAATTTCACTGATGTACAATCTACGTGCTGCAAGGTAAGGAGTTATATCAGTCATCGAATCCTCGATGGCCTTGCGAAATTTTTTCTTCGCTTTTTCTCTTTGTACAGCCAACTTTACAGGGTCTTGACTAGGGCTCGTGATCTTCAAATGGTGGTCTGGATTCACTGCATCAAAGATCACATTTGTGATTTTGTCCGCATCAGTTGATACCATAGATAGTTTCTTGAATAATGATTTGAATGCCTTATCTTCATTTTCCGAAGAAGTAGAAGGGTCGAATTCTTTCCATTTGCTTTTTTGCAGTACTGTGTTAACTGGATCATTATGGTGGTGATGGATATATATGTCGATAAATGCGGGTATCTTTGTGTTTTCAACTGGTAGTTCTGGTGGTTCGGTATGTAAACGCTCAACCCAAGCCTCAAGAGATTTGAATTCCATTTCAAATTTTAATTTTCTTTGTACGTTTGCTTTTGCAACTTCCTTTTTTTGATTGTGCTCTGTGATTTTGTCAAGGACTCTCTGGTAACTTGCATCGTTTTCCAAACTAACCCACTCAGGGGTATTTTCACTCTCAAACCTGAAGTCAATAAATTCGTAAATCGCGGCCCAGATTTTCACTTCGAAGTATTTTTTGATTTCTGCTTGCGTTGGTTTTGTAGGAAATTGATTTTCTGGTTTTGTAATTTCAAGCCATCGGCACGGGTTTGCTGGGTCCATCATGTCGATGATGCAATCCAATCTTTGTTGTCCATCGAGTAAATACTGAACAGGTTGGCCCGTGTTCTGATCAACTTCCTTTCCAACACAAATTGCTCCAATTGGGAAGCCGAGCAGTGTGCTAAAAAGCAGATGTGTTTTTTGCTGATTCGTCCAGACTAAACTTCTTTGGAAATCTGGTAATGTTAACTCTTCATGCTCGTGGACAGCGCTACGGTAGTTATGATCTGATGGTGTGACATTGGGCATGGTCCATGATGCAGGTTTCGAGTATAAATTCAATTTGGCTAAAACTCATGAGAATTAGGAGCCAAAAAAAGAAAGAGATGTTAGGGCCACATCTCCATCAATAAATCTATCACCTTATGTAAGGAAATTCTTTACGATTTTAGTCATCAAAGTACATCAAAGGAATTCTGTGTGGGCAGTAATTCAATCGCCACCACTCCGAAATGAATCGTTTGGATGTTGATGTGCGAACAGTCACGAGGACTCATCAACCGACTCAAATTGGAGATTGAAAGCATGAAGAAGTTTCTCCAAATGCTCGAGGATGTCGTTGGGAAAGTTCTCTGAAATGGAACGAATCTCTCCCGACGACCATCCAAAGCTGATGGAGGCTTCATCACGCGTGAAGACGATGACAGTGACAGAATGTTCAACAAACTGTTCCATCAATTCATCGTGCTGAGGATGGGTATCATCGAAGTTGATTTCTCCATCAGTGATGATGTCATCAGGACCTTCATACACGGATTCAACAAACGCTGTGAAGCCCTGCTCAATGAGATAATCTGTGGCTTCAATACCAATGCATTCCTCAGGTTCAAACATTGATCACACCTCTGAAGGCAGGTAGCATACCGATGAACGGAGATTCATATCGTCGAACCCAATAGTTTGCTTCATCTCGGAATTCAATCAACGGTGCAAAGGTTGCATCCATGAATCTCCATTGGTCTACGAGCTGACGGAATTTCTCTTGAATTTGGAACATTCGTTGCATGGTGAATCGTTGCCGAGAAACAAAAATCAGTTCCTCAGTTCGCTCTCCACGCATGTGTCGTTGAATACGTGAACGAATCTTGGAGAGAATCATCTCCTTGGTCAATCCAGGATAATCAACGAAAATAACCAATCGGGGATTGAATGCACCAGGTGTTCCACCCGGAAATACGTTGCATCCACCATCGTAGCTGTACTGAGATGTGATGCGATCAACATCACCATCATCGAATGATCGAGGTTCTTCCCAATGGGTGTCACAGGTATCTTCACCACCACACAGATGGCATGGGTTGGTTCTCCAATAAATATCTGAACAAATTGGTTCACGGTGTGCTAAGTTTCCTTCTTTTTGACAAAATCCTCGTAAGAC
>JAPOHM010000210.1 GCA_029979405.1 Methanobacteriota archaeon | reverse complement strand
ATGATGCCAAACTGCCCAGGCTAAATTTAATTCTTTGACATCACCTATTACCCAACATGAAAGACCTCTTTTTCGGTCGAGTAGGGGGAGAGATGCAGTTAACGTGTCTTTCATGAATTCTAGATATTCGTTCAACGCATGTGTATCATCAAGTTTAGCATCTACTTCTTCATGACTTCCTGATTCAGTCAAGAACCACAATCGAATCCAATTGTATAGTCCGTATTTTATCACCTTCAAATATGGCGGAGATGTAAACAACAGTTGCACTGAGTTATGCTCAATCTTGAAATCCAAATCACGAACATCACCCTCAATTATCTTTCCAGAACCAACAAGATATCCTTTCTTGAGATATCTTCTTACTCTTTTCTCGAGTACTTCGAATACATCCCGATCAGGACACTCCAGATTCTTCTCTTTGATGTATTTCGCGACATAATTCCAACCCATGCTGAATGTATTCGGCATCGAGACACTCAAAAATCCAGATGATGATCCATGCATCGCCCCCATCAATACCGAAACAAGGAAAGCGTCTGGGCTTTGTTTTAACCAATCCAAATTTGCCTTAAGATAGCAGAGTTGAGCGAGGGTATTGGGATGGTAAATCATCTTGATTTTGTCTGGCTCTTTGTCAATCTTCCACTTCTTGGAGTCGTATCCTTGTTGAAGTTGTTTCAATCGTTCTAATACATCCTCAAGTCGCGGATTGGAAATCTTGCCTCTTGAGAGAGCTACAGCAAGTGGATTCAAGTCATTACCGATTCCAATTCGTCCTTGAGCAGATGCTTCAACTGCAGTTGTTCCTCTTCCTGAAAAAGGATCGAGAACAGTATCTCCTGGTCTTGTAAATCTCTGAATAAAATAATGAGGTAATTCGGGGGGAAACATTGCCATGTAAGTGCAGTTGTAATGCTGAGGCGCAGCCCATTTACCACCATGAGATTGCCAGTGCTCTGCGAGAACATTTCTCCACCTATTTGGAGCCGTGGATGGCGGCGTCTCAATTTGGACCTTTTTTTTCGCCATCAAAATAACTCCATTGACGACCCTCTATGAATACTACGAATCTACAACTTACAGAATTGAAATTTCTCTTGCGCATCCACTTGCACTGATTTGGTTACAAATTACGGCGAAATTCTCAACCTTTGCCTATACATTTAGGACTCACCATGCTATTGATTTCAATATCTATAAGTGCAACTTTGGTTATGGCAATGTGGACAATATGTCTTCGTAATTGGATTTGGTAGAAGAATCTCAAAACGCTCATCCAAATGGTTTGAAGCTGGAGATATTTTCCCTTTGTGGCACATATAGAGTTTGGACAGAGGAATTGCCTCACCGTACAGATTAAGTTGGTAAGTATGTTCAGGTTGTATCCTTTTGGTTGCCTTAAGTTCGATTACATTTGATTTGCCGTCTGATAACTGTTGAACAAGGTCGCAACGCCCTCTCAGAGCAATCTCTGGAATTGGTTCTACTCCTTCAAGGGGCAAACCTAGACTTAATTTTACAGTTAACTCCCTCGCCCACTTTCCTTCATCAAGATTCAAAGAAGAGGAGAATTTACGAGTAAATTTTCGCCACATACCATCCAAATCATCAATCGTTCCAGGGTGCGCATGGACACACGAATACTTACGAAGATCATCGTAACCAATCAACTCAATCAAAGAATCGTACGTTTCGTGATTGTAACAACTTTCGATAGCAAAACGAACAGATTTCACTCTTTCCTCCCAATCCTGTAAAGTACATCCGATAAAAATGCCTGATTCTGTATCTCCCACGAGAGAATACTGTACTATGGCTTCAAAGAAATCACCCAATTCAATATCACTATTTACAGTCCCTCTCCTTTGTGATATTTGGCCTTGGGATTTGTTTGATGTGTCTTTTTCATTCTCTTCCTGAGTCCTATGATCCATGACAAAATTACGAAAATCTCTGCTACATAGCATTGCTTTTGCAAATGACTTGATGCCGGCCATAAGAAACCCTTCTCAAAACATTATCTGTTCTCCGAATATTCGTTGCTCAAGGCGAACCACACTATCTGAGATTTCCATCATTGGAAAGTAAAAGATTGTCTCACTATCATCATCATCTGTTTCACCACCGAGTTCGGGACCATCTTCTACATTCTCGTCGAAGCGTTCCCAATCTGATACGTAAAACGGTTGTTCTCTTCTTCTTATGAGGCTACTTACTGGGCGAAGATTGAACGTTGAAGCGCCATTTTCCATGAAAATCAATACACCATTTTCAATTTCGATAGAACGGTCTTGCTGAATATCAAATAAATCCTTAATTTTGGACAATGAAATACCAGATGCTGGATCTTTATCCCCATTCTCAAGTGATGGTAAGTTTGTTT